>NZ_MJKK01000004.1:0-193118 GCF_002138755.1 Campylobacter sp. P0109 | reverse complement strand
ATTTAGGCTAAGTGATTTTATAATTTTTAGAGTGGAATTTAGATTGGATTAGGTGAGATATTAAATATTATGGGGGTGTAATTAAATTGAGGAGATGGGGGAGGTTAATAGGTTGGCTATGGGATAAGAGTGAATTTGATAGTTTTTGGTTTATATACTATATTGGATTATAGTAAAGTAAAAAGAAAATGAAAAACGGATGTAATTAAAGAAAAAAGCAATAAGAAAATTTAATTATAAATTTTGCTTATTGCTCAAATATTAAAGATGATTATTAATCAAAATCCTCTTCATCGCTACTTGAGCTTAGTAGTGTAACTTTAAGAGCTCCAATACTTGCTCCATCCATTTTAACAACTTCGTATAAGCAGTTTTGATCCTCTATAGTATCGCCTACTACTGGTAGACGCTCAAATAAATTAAAGACATATCCGCCAATCGTAAGCTGCTCAGTCTCTTCATCAAAGTGAATTCTCATAATCTCCTCAACACCTTCAAGCTCAAATCTACCATTAAATTCATATGTATCATCGGAGATTTTTTTATAGCTTTGATCTTTATCATCGTGTTCATCGTTGATATCGCCTACGATCTCTTCAATGATATCTTCCATAGTTACTAATCCAGCAGTTCCGCCATACTCATCAACAACTAGCGCAGCTGAGATTCTATCTTTATTCATCATTACAAGAATCTTTGAAATTGAACTATTTTCAGGTACAATAATAAGCTTTCTTACTATTTTATCAAGATTTTCTATCTTGCCATCTAGGTCATTTTGCAATATATCTCTAATGTGAATCATGCCCAAAACACTATCTTTGCTACCATCTATATATGGAAATCTAGTATATTTGCTTTGGCTTACAATTCTCATATTCTCTTCAAAGCTTAATCTTTTATTTAAGCAGATCACATCTTTACGAGGCGTCATAATCTCTTTGGCTACTGTATCGCTAAAATCCACAGCATTTTTGATTATTTCGCTCTCCATACTATCTAAAACACCGCCTTTTAAGCTCTCTCCGACTATGATTTTAATCTCTTCTTCTGAGTGTGCTAACTCGCTCTCTCTAGCAGGTCTAATGCCAATAAGCTTTAAAAACATAGCCGCTACAAAATCAAATGTGCGTATAACAGGAAAAAATATAAGCCAAAAAAAGTATAATGGTCTAGCGACCAAAAGCACGGCTTGTTCGGCTTTGGCAATTGCTACTGATTTTGGCACTAGCTCGCCTAAGACAACATGTAAAAGAGTGATGAAGCTAAAAGCAATAACAAAAGATACCGTGTGTAAAGTAGTGGTATTATCAATATCAAATATAATTTTTAATGGCTCTCTGATGATATCGGCCACAGCTGGCTCGCCGATCCAGCCAAGTGCAAGAGAGCTAAGTGTAATGCCAAGCTGCGTGGCACTAAGATAGGTATCTAGGGAATTTGACATTCTTAGAGCGAGTTTGGCATTAGGGCGTTTTTCTTTGACAAGCTCCTCTAAGCGTGATCTTCTAACCTTAACAATACAAAATTCAGATAAAACAAAAAAGCCATTTAATAGTATAAAAATGGCCGCCAAAATTATCATAATAATGGGGTAACTCTCCAAAATATGTCCTTAAAAATTTAGATAAATAGCTCCAATTATAGCATAAATTTTAAAAATTTTTGCTAATTTAAGCCATCTTGGGTTAATTTTTGCCTTGTCTCTTCATCGCTCTCATACTCAAATCCGCCACCAAATGCTTTAAATACAGAGACAATGCTATTTGCCGCTTCTAAATTTGCGCTAGAGAGACTAAGCTTAGCTGATAGTAGATTTCTTTGTGAGTCTAATAACTCCAAATGAGTGCTATATCCAGCCTCATAGCGACTTTGAGCTATATCATAGACCTTTTGTTGGCTAGCGACTAAATTTGCCGTGCTTTGGGCTTTTATCATTGAGTTTTTTCTACTATCTAGGGCTGTTCTAATCTCGCTAAAAGCATTTTTAACCGCTTTATCATAAGCCAAAAAAGATGCGTTTTGATCTAAATTTGCTAATTCTACTCTATTGTATGTGCGACCAAAATCTATTAAAGGAGCAAGCAAGCTTCCACCTACGCTCCATACAGATTGATTGGAGCTGATTAGTGTATCTAATTCATTACTAGAGTAGCCAAACATTCCAGTAATTGAAATTTGTGGTAGCCACTGCGTTCTAGCTACGCCGACCAAAAAATTGCTAGATTTTAATCTCTCAAGTGCACTTGCTACATCGGCTCTTTTTAGCAAGATATCTGAGCTAACTCCACTTGGGACATCTGGAAGCATCGGTAAAGAGATTGCCACATTCATATTGTCATACAATATCTCATTCAAGCTTCCACCGACTAATATCGCTAAAGCTGAATTGGCTTGTGAAATTTGAGTTTGTAATCCGGCTAGCTGGGCCCTAGCTTCATCTGCGGTTGCTACTGTTTGGGCATATACTAGCTCATCTATTTCACCACTAGCTAATTGCATAGCCCTATACTCTACACTTTGGATATATGAGATTAGGGTATCTTTTAAAATTTGTTCTTGTTCTCTTAATGAAATTAGCAAAAAATAGGCATTAGCCACACTACTTGCTAGGCTGATTCTAGCGCTTTCATAATCAAATTTAGTAGCATTATATAAAGCCTCACTCGCATTTGCTTGGTCTCTTACTCTACCCCATAGATCAAGCTCATAGCTCAAAACCGCACTTAGAGAGAAGTTATTTATATTATTATTACTGCTATCTGCTCTACTATCTTTGATTGCTTGGCCTTCTAGCGTGATATTTGGAAGGTATTCAAGTCTATCTAGCCTAAGGCTTATTCTAGCTTTTTCTATATTGTTTAAAGCAATGAGTAGATCGCTATTGTTTTGTAGTGATTTTTCGATTAATAAATTTAATTTCTCATCGCCAAAACTCTCCCACCACTTCTCATTAACACTATAATAGTCCATCTGATATCTATACTCTTGTTGTATCTCTATCATATCAGGGCGAAGAGAGCAACCACTTATAATAGCTGCTATTAAAATTGTTATAACCTTATTCATCTTTTGCTCCAAATTTAGCTCGTTTTCTATCTAGCCACTCATTGAAACTTTCTAATATATAGAAAAATAGTGGCACAAAGAATATCGCAATAGTAGATGCTGCTATCATACCACCGATAACGCCAGTGCCTAATGCGTGGCGTGATGCTGCTCCAGCGCCGGTAGCTAAGGCCATAGGCAATACCCCAAGAGTAAATGCCAAAGAGGTCATAACAATCGGCCTAAATCTCATCTTAGACGCACTAATGGCGGCCTCTTTTATACTTTTGCCTGCTAAATGCTCTTGCATCGCAAACTCAACGATCAAAATCGCATTTTTGGCTGCTAAACCTATTAAAAGAAGTAACCCAATCTCAAAATAAACATCGTTGCTAAGCCCTCTTAAATATGTAAATGCTAACGCTCCAAATACCGAAAATGGCACAGCTGTTACAACTGCTAGTGGCATTAGCCATCTCTCATACTGTGCTGCAAGAATCAAAAATACAAATATAAGTCCAAACGCAAAAGCTTGAGCGCCTTTGCCAGTACTGCTAACTTCTTGATATGCCGATCCTGCCCAGCCTATATTATACTCTTTACCAAGCTCCTCTTTAATGATTCTTTCAATCTCTTTAATAGAATCACCTGAAGTGTATCCAGGCCTTGGCTCACCCATAATCTTAGCTGCTGGGAAACCATTAAATCTATCTACATTATCAGGCCCCAAACCTCTTGTAAGAGTCATAATAGAATCCAATGGTACTAAATCACCACTTCTACTACGTACATAAAGCAACCCTAAATCTTCAGGCGAATCTCTATAACTCTCATATGCTCTAATATTTACTTTATACGTTTTACCAAGAATATTAAAATCATTTACATAATACTGACCAATAGTTGAATTTATCGTATCAAATATATCGCTAAATGAGATTCCCATCATCTTGATTTTCTCTCTATCTAAAGTTAAATTATATAGAGGGAAATTTGTATCAAGTGTCGTTCTAACTTGAGTTAAAACTGGGCTTTGATTTGCTTTAGCCACAACTCTTTGCACATCAGCTTCTATTTGATTATAGTTTTTACCGGTTATATTTTGCGCATAAAGCTCAAATCCTCCAGTCATTGATAACCCCATAATAGGAGGTGGGGTTGTAACAAAGGCTAATGAGTTTCTATCGGAACCATATAGAGTTCCCATAAACTGCCCTGCTATTGTCCCAGCTGCATTCTCTTTACCTGGACGCTCATCCCACGGCTGAAGCGTGATAAACATCATACCAGCATTTTCTCTAAGCGATCCAGCCATCATATCATAGCCTGTTAGTGTAGTAACACTTTTTACATTTGGGTTTTTAGATACTATACTCTCTATAAACGCAGCATCTTCAAGCGTTCTAGGTAGAGTAGATGCTGGAGGTAGATTGATAATAGTTAATACACTACCTTTATCCTCAGCTGGTACAAGCCCGCTAGGAATAACCTTAAATAGCTCAATCATCATAAATATAATAATCGCTACACTAATCAAACTAATAATAACATGACGTAAAATCTTAGCTACACCAGCAGAGAAAATCCTAGTCGAAAAATCAAAAAATTCATTAAATTTACGCACAAACCAAAATGGCGGTTTCTCTTTTTTGCGTAGTATTATCGCACAAAGTGCTGGAGTAAGCGTAAGGGCTACAAGTCCTGATATACACACAGATACAACTAAGGTTAGGGCAAACTGCCTTTGTATCACGCCTACAAAGCCCTCCATAAATGCAACCGGAATAAATACCGCCGAAAGCACCAAAACGATAGATATAACCGGTGCCATAATCTCATCCATAGCCTTGATAGTAGCGTCTTTGACACTTAAATTTGGCTCTTCGTGAAGTATCCGCTCGACATTTTCTATAACAATAATAGCATCATCAACGACAATTCCAATTGCTAAAATAAGTGCAAAAAGTGTAATTAAATTTACCGAAAATCCCATTACATAAATTCCAGCAAATGCACCTAAAATTGATACTGGAACAGTAAGCAGCGGAATAAATGTGGCCCTAATATTTCCAAGGAACATATAGATAACAATTACAACTAAAATAATAGCTTCTATAAAAGTCTTAACAACCTCATCAATTGAAACTTGAACAAACTCAGTCGTATCATATGCTATTCTATACGTCATATCTCCTGGAAAATTATCTTTTAACTCTTCAACTCTGGCTTGAACTGCTTGGGCGGTTTCTAAAGCATTGGCTCCACTTTGTAAAAATATAAGTACTGGAATCATACTACCGCCATTAAAGCGTCCAGAAAATGCATAACTTTGAGCTCCAAGCTCAACATTAGCAATATCTTTTAACCTAATAATATTTCCGTTTAAATCAGCTCTAATTATGATATTTTCAAATTCGCTAATTTGAGTTAGTCTTCCTTCTGGCTTAATAGAATATACATATGGATTTCCAGTAGCCATAGGTTGTTCGCCTATCTTTCCAGCTGCATATTGTGAGTTTTGTTCTTTGATAGCATTAATTACTTCATTAACAGTCATATCATAATGCTTTAATAAATCTGGCTTTATCCATACTCTCATAGAGTACTCTTTATTACCAATTACAACAGCATCACCTACACCCTTAACGCGTTTTAACTCATCAGCAACATTGATACTTACATAATTAGATAGCTCAGTATCGTTCATCTTTTTACTTGGGTCATAAAAAGCCAAAACCTCTAAGATATTACTACTTCTTTCATCTACTTTTACACCGACTCTACGAACTTCTTCTGGAAGTTTTGATAAAATTGGACTTACTCTATTATTTACATTTACTGAAGCAGTTTGAGGATCTGTGCCAATCTCAAAGAAAATATTTAAGCTCATTGTACCAGCTGAACTTGATGTACTTTGCATATATATCATATCATCAACGCCATTTATAGCCTCTTCTAATGGAGCTGCAACTGCACTTGCGATAGTTTGAGCATCTGCGCCACTATATGTAGCTTGTACCACAATTTGTGGTGGCGTAAGCTGTGGATACTCCTCTATAGCAGCATTTTTAAGACCGATAAGACCTGCTAAAACTATAATAATAGATATTACGCAGGCAAAAACTGGACGATTGATAAAAAATTTAGAAAACATCTACTTGCCTTTTGTTTCTACTATTTGGACTGATGAGCCATCTTGAATCTTTTTAAAATTATCCAAAATTACCTTATCTCCATCTTTTAATCCACTTGATACAACAACACTAATGGCATCTTGAGAGGCTATTTTAATAGCTCTTTTTGATACTTTGCCATTTTCTACTACATATACAAACGGATTTACTAAATCTTGTAATACTGCAATTTGCGGGATTTTAAATCCATCTTTTTGATAAAATCCATATACTTTTACAGCAGCAAATACGCCTGGGCGAATTTGAGTTTGATTATTATCAAATTTAGCTTTTGCTTTTACAGTTCCGCTTTTTGAATCTACTACGCTATCAAGAAAGCTTATGGTTCCATTATACTCATTACCATTGGCTAACTTTATCTGCACTGTTGAATGTAGCTGTTTCCACTGGCCACTTTTGCTTTTTTCATCAATATCAAGCCTATCACGATCTGATATTCCAAATTCAACAAATATTGGATTTAGTTTTGTGATTCGAACTAAATCATTATCAGTAGTGCTAACATATGAACCAACATCTTTAAGTGTATCGCCAATAACTCCATCAAAAGGTGCAGTCACCACAGAGTAATCTAAATCAATTTTAGCGTTATTTAAATTTGCTAAAGCTGAGCCGTATGCGCTACTAGCTGCGTCAAATTCCTTAGCCGATATTGCATTTTTAGCTTTTAGATTTACTGCTCTATCATATTGAGCTTTAGCGTTTTTAAAATTTGCTAATCTATCATTATAGATTGCTCTATATTTTGATTCATCAATTTGATATAGTTTATCGCCTTGCTTAACCATACTACCTGGAGTAAAAAACTGCTTTTCAATAGAGCCAGTTACCTTGCCTTTGATTATTACATCCATCTCGCTTACAACTTGACCGTTAAATTCAAGATTAATAGGAATATCGCCCATTTTTGCTACAGTTACACTTACTGGAAGTGCTCGAGCGGCTTGTGGAGCATTGCTTTTTTTGCTATCACCGCAACCTACTATCATCAAAGCAGCAAAGCCAAGAGTTAAAAATTTGCCAAATTTATTCATAATAATAACCTTTCAAATTACGTATTTGAACTGAATTAAATTTTGATATTCTACAAAAATTTTGTTAAGAAAAAATTAATATGGTAAATTATTTTTGATATTCATTACCTAAAAGGAGAGCAATTAGTCTCCTTTTAGGTGAATTTATTTTGATTGTATAGCTTTTTCTAGCTCAATCTGCTTAGGATATACAAAGATAGTTTTGCGATCAATACTAATTGTCTCCTTAGCATCTTTGGCATATGCATTAATTGTAATATCTATTGGAGTATCTCGTCTTGTATCATCTACTAGCGTCTGTGTTGTGCTTAATACCACAATTACTTTTTTCTTTCCACCAGCTTTTAATTTAATAGGCTCAAGCGGTCTATCGATTTTAATTCTAGTCTCATTGATATCAAAATAGTATGAATGCTCAACATTATCAGTATTTTGTATTAAAAATGTATATGCATTTTGCACTTTTGGTGTATTATCATCAAGTACCTTAATACTATAAAGTTGAGTAGCCCTATTTATATTTAATAACATATGCTCTTTTTTGGTTGTCATTAGCCCTAGCGCAATCACAGCAATAGATAATGCAATCATATAGCCAATTGTTCTAAATCTAAAATATTTAACCTTACTTCTAGTTTTAATAGCCTTAGCGCTAGTCCAATTAATTAAGCTCTCTTTGCCTAGTTTGCCCATTACCTCGCTACAAGCATCACTACATTCAAGACAGTTAATACACTCAAGCTGCATACCCTTTCTAATATCTATATGAGTTGGGCATACTCTTACACAAGCCTCACAACCTATACACTCAGCACCTGGAGTAGTTGGCTTTTTACCTAATTTTGTATGGCCATCATATAATTTACCTCCACGATTTTCATCATAAATCACCTGAATTGTATCATTGTCAAACATAACGCTTTGCACTCTAGCATACGGGCAAACATATATACAAAAATTCTCAGCCAAAAACACCACATCAAAAACTAAAAATGTTGTAATACCTATCAAAATTCCAACTAAAAGTTTATGCTCGGCTGGATTAGCAAGATAAGCAAAAAAATCCTCAGGTGGTACAAAATACCACATAAAATTACTAGCAGCTACAAATGCAAGAGCTGCCCAAATAATTACTGAGATAGTTTTTTTGATTATATTCTCATCAAATTCTTTTTGTTTATCTTTGATATTTTTGCGAATTTTAAGAATTTTAGTACAGATCAAATCCCTATAAATTACACGAAAAATTGTCTGCGGACAGGTCCATCCACACCAAACCCTACCGCCCAAAGTAGTGAGAAAAAATATACTCAAAAACAAAATAATAAGCAAAAACGGCATTAAATAGAGCTCTTGCATATCAAAAGCAGTAAAAAATAGATGGAGTTGCTTTTTATCAAAACTAAGTAAAAATAGATGATTGCCATTAATGCGGATAAATGGAAGCAGCAAAGCGACAATCGTAACGATCAAATACCCAATATATCGCCGTTTGGTATAGTGTGTAGGCATACAAGACATTGATAATTCCTTATTGATTTTTGGCGTAATTATAACCTTATTATATTAAAATATAGTTAAATCAAATTTTATTATTTGTTTAAGAAATTTAAATTTAAGTTATTTTTGGCTATAATCACCGCTCAAATTTTAACGAAAGGTGGTGAGGATCGTGCCAGGAGTTAAGGTACATCCAAATGAGTCTTTTGATGAAGCTTACAGACGCTTTAAAAAGCAAACTGATCGTAACTTAGTTGTTACTGAAGTTCGTGCTAGACGCTTTTTTGAGCCAATGACTGAAATTCGCAAAAAACAGAAAATTTCAGCTCGCAAAAAAATGCTTAAAAGACTTTATATGCTTAGACGCTATGAGTCAAGACTCTAATACCATAAGGCCGCTTCGGCGGTCTTTTTATTATTTAAATAATCCATATAAATTAAAACTTTAATATATTTTTTATAATTCATGGCGGACAGAGAGGGATTTGAACCCCCGAAGGCTTTCACCTTACACGCGTTCCAGGCGTGCTCCTTCAACCACTCGGACATCTGCCCAAAACAATAAGTAAAATAAAACTGGTTAAAAACGTATAAAACACCCACTCAAAAGAGCGAGTGTCTTTACAAAAAGGAGGTTATTTGTTTAGGAGCTTTAATTATATAATTAATTTTTTAATATATGATAAATATAAGATAAAGTGAAAATAATTAAGATAAAATTTGATATAATCAATCAAAAAAGGATAAAAATGCTAACACATTTAAATGAAAAAAATATGCCCAAAATGGTAGATGTAGGCGATAAAGATACCACCAAAAGAGTCGCAATCGCTAGTGGCACTATCACAATGTCGCAAGAAGCTTACAATGCGATTAAGCAAAACACAGGTAAAAAGGGCCCTGTCTTACAAACTGCTGTTATCGCTGCAATTATGGGGGCTAAACGCACTAGCGAGCTAATTCCTATGTGCCATCCACTTTATATAAATTCAGTTGATATCGATATAGAAGATATGCCAAATTTGCCAGGTTTTAAGCTCATTTCTAAGGTTATAACTCATGGTAAAACAGGCGTAGAGATGGAGGCTTTAAACAGTGTTAGTATTGGGCTTTTGACTATTTATGATATGATAAAAGCTATTGATAAATCCATGGTAATTAGTGGTATAACCCTAGAATCTAAAAGTGGCGGTAAAAGTGGAGAATATAGGAGAAATGATGGCTGAAATTTGCGATTTTAATAATAAAAAACCAGAAATAATCTATCCAATATTTTGGGAATATAAGGTAATATTTGATAGTTTAAGCGATGAAAAAAGCATTATAAAAGAGTGCGTAGGTGATAGAGAATACAAACTTCAAAGCTCTCACACTAGTAAAAATGCCAAATTCAAAAGCTTTAATCTAAGTGTATTAGTAAATAACAACACAGAGCGTTTAGAGCTATTTACTCTACTTAAAAAACACTCTAAATTTGTATTATAACTCTAGCCAATTGGCTAGAGTTTATTTGATCATCTCTTTAGCGATATTAGCTACATTTGTAGCACTAAATCCAAAATATTTAAATAGCTCATCAGCTGGAGCTGAAGCACCAAATGAACTCATTCCAAGCACATTATCAGCAAATTTATACCACTCAAGCGCACTTGCTGCCTCTACGGCTAAAATTTTAGTATTAGGCGAAAATATACGCTTGATATAATCATCATCTTGCTCGCATAAAAGCTCAAAGCAAGGCGCAGAGACGACATTTACGCCAATACCACTATTTTCTAATAATTTAGATGCTTCAAGGCATAATCCAACCTCACTACCGCTAGCTACTAGTGTAATTTGCGAATTTTGGCTCTCTTGGATGAGATAAGCACCATTTGCCACGCCACCAAATTTAGGCTCATCTAATGGATTTAATCCCTGTCTTGAACAGACAAAAGCACACGGCGCATTGAGCCTAAGCGCAACCTTCCAGCACTCTACATTTTCCACGCCATCAGCTGGGCGAAATGTATAGAAATTCGGCATTGCTCTAAATGTACTAAGCTGCTCAATTGGCTCATGTGTTGGGCCATCTTCACCTACTCCGATACTATCGTGCGTCCAGATAAAATAGTGTTTAAGTCTCATTAACGCCGCAAGTCTAGCTCCAGCTTTGAGATAGTCGCTAAATATAAAAAATGTCGCACTAAATGGGATGAAAATTCCATACCTAGCATAGGCATTACAGATCGCAGCCATAGCGTGTTCTCTGATACCAAAGTGTAGATTTTTGCCGTTTGGATACTCACCAAAGCCCTTTAACTCTGTTTTATTACTAGGCGCTAAATCTGCACTACCACCTATAAAACCTGGCAAAGCAGCGGCGATAGCGTTTAAAATTTTACCATTACTATCTCTTGTAGCTATCTTTTGAGCGTTAAAAACAGGAAATTCTATCTTGCTAAAATCAGGATTTAAGAGCGAATTTAGCAGCTCTTTTTTATCTTGGCTTAACTCGCTTACTTTCTTATCCCATAAAGCATTTGCCAAATCACCCCTTTCTAAGGCTAGATTAAACCAAAATTTCACATCATCATCTACAAAAAAACTCAAATTCGGATCAAATCCGGCCGCTTCTTTAGCCTTAGCGATAATCTCAGCACCAAGCGGAGCGCCATGAGCGTGGTGGCTCCCTTCTAGCTCGCCAGCGCCTTTAGCGATTTTGGTTTTGGCTATTATTAGATATGGCTTGGTTTTGTGTTTGGCTTCATTTAGGGCAAATTCAATCTCATCATAGCAATGACCATCTATCTTAGCTACCTCAAATCCAGCCGCTTCAAATCTCACCTTTACATCCTCAGACCACGCTATAGCTGTATCTCCTTCAATGGTAATCTCATTGCTATCATAGATTATTACTAAATTATCCAAATTATGCTTACCCGCAAGCGCACAGGCCTCATAGCTAATCCCTTCTTGTAAATCGCCATCTCCACATAGACAATAGATCTTGTGATTTATGATATCACTACCTAGCAAATTCGCAGCCGATTTAGCCGCCATAGCAAAGCCAACAGCATTTGCCACGCCCTGACCAAGAGGCCCAGTAGCAATCTCTACACCAGCAGTCTCGATCTCGGGATGGCCTGGAGTCTTAGAGTGGAGTTGGCGAAACGCCTTTAAATCATCTAAGCTAATATCATATCCACTAAGATATAAAAAGCTATAAACCAAGCTACTAGCATGACCACCACTAAAGATCAATCTATCTCTATTTAACCAAGATGGATTTTTGGGATTGTGATTTAGATGAGTGCTCAAAACTGCAATTATATCAGCTAGCCCCATTGGTGCGCCTGGGTGACCTGAATTTGCCTTTTGTACCATGTCAGCACATAAAAATCTTATTGTATCGGCCTGTTTTTTATACATTTTTATCCTTTTAGGTATTTGTTTATTAAGTTTGAAACCAACTCTTTTACATCTTGATTTTGAATTTGATTGATAATTTGCTTTTCTAGCTCATCTCTAGCTTCTATGGCTTTATCAACACCAAGTAAATTTGTAAATGAGTTTTTGGAACTATCATTATTTGTAGGTTTTCCAGCTTTATCGCTACTACTTGTAGCATCTATTATATCATCGTGAATTTGAAATGCAAGACCTAGTTTTAAACCGGCCTTATATATATCATTAGACTCTTCATCGCTTGCACCAGCTACTATTGCACCAATTTGCATACTAGCAGCAATCAATGCACCTGTTTTATGCAGATGTAAAAACTCAAGCTCATCTAAGCTTAATTTTTTATTTTCAAAATAGCAATCAATGGCTTGACCAATTACCATTCCATCAAGGCCGCCATTTTTACTTAATACTTGTATGCATTTTATAGCAATGTGTGGCGGTAAATTTGAATTAGCCAACACTCCAAATGCTGCAGTATTTAGTGCATCTCCAGCTAAGATTGCAGTAACCTCATCATATTTTACATGCAAGGTTGGCACACCACGGCGAAGATTGGCATTATCCATCGCTGGAAGATCATCGTGAATGAGCGAATATGTATGCAAAAGCTCCACAGCTAAAGCTGCTGCATATGGATCGCACAATGGATTAATGGCCTTTGCAGTGCCTATAACTAATTGGGCACGAAAATGCTTTCCTCCAGCTTTTAAAACCCAAGCAAGAGCCTCATTAAAATGCGGATGAAAACTCTCTACGCTAGGCAAATTTGATTCTAGATACTCTAGAAAGCTCATCTATTTACTCGCACAAAAAACTGAAAATCATCTCTAGAAACCAAAATATATACTAATCCACTTTTATTTTTCATTAACTCATCTATTTTAGAAATACTTTTAATTGCTACGCCATCAATTTGCATAATCTTATCACCAGCTTTTAGTCCTAATTTTGCAGCTTTTGAATTAGCCTTAATGCTTGTAATAACTAATGATTTATTCAAGCTAGCACCAAATTCAGATGAAAATTTAGACTTTGGCTGTGTTTTTTTAATTGCAGTTTTATTGCTCTCAGCTTCTTTTATATCTAAATTTTTAACTGTAATATTTGCCATTTTTACATCGTAGCTTAGTGGTTTTCCATCACGCTTTATCTCAAATTTAAGCACCGAACCCTTATCGGCAAATAGCACCATCTCATTTATTTCTCTTAAATTTTTTGGCGTTTTGCCATTTACTGAGACGACTATATCAGAGCTTTTAAGCTCCTTGCCTGAACCAAATGGATTTACACTTTGAACTTTTATAGTAGCATTATCTTCGCTAAATTTAACTCCAATATCACCATAATACACATCGTCATATCGCATAAAATGCTTTAAATATCTATTTGGAATAAATTTATCATCGCCTAGGCTAATTCCTACCATTGAAGCGCAATCGCATACTAGCATTCCAACCTTACCTGTTTTAAAGCTAAGCTCATCAAATTGACCTAATTCACTACCAAAACTCTTAATATGCCCCATATTTGTAATGTTTTCTTGTAGCGTCATAACCCACATATCTTGCTTACTATCGATCTCATCAAGCATAAATGCACCACGCAAAGAAAACCCTGGTCTAACCAAATATAGCCCTAAATATGGGTCAAATTTAATATAATCCTTTTTATTTAGCGGGTTTGCCTTATCATAAACAACAGCAGCATATTCACCATTTAAAGAGATTGCTATTTGATCTTTGTAGTTAAACTGCGACTCACGCATTTTATCATAAATCGCCGTTCTATCAGCGATTGTCGGCTCTGGGGCGGCATGCAAAATCGCCCCAACCACTAAAATAGCAGCCAAAATCTTTCTCACCTTATACCTCCAAAACCGCCAAGTAAAGATGCGGCTGCATTTTGCTTTTCATCGTTAGCTAGTTTAATAGCATCATTCACAGCTGAAATTAGCAAAATTTGCAAGCTATCCTTATCTTCAAGCAAGGAATCATCTATGCAAATATCTAGAATTTCGGCCTTGCCATTAATCTTAACACTAATTAATCCACCGCCTGATTTACTCTCAAACTCTTTTGCGGCAATCTGCGCCTCAAATTCGCTTGCTTTTTGCTGGGCTTGAGCCAACATTTCACCCATTTTTGAAAAATCAAAATCCTTAAACATACTTAACCTTTAAATTTTGGCGATTATAACAAATGAGCCATTAAATTTGGCTTTTTTAGTCATCTATTTTATTATTTGAATCTACATGAACAATAGCTGGTTTAAATTTTTTAGCCTTTTTTACACTCATTGTAGCATAGCTAACTATTATAATAATATCACCTATACAAACCTTTCTAGCAGCTGCTCCATTTAAACATATTTCGCCCTCTTTTTCCCCTTTTATTACATAAGTTGCAAATCTCTCACCATTATTTACATCTAAGATTTCAACCTTTTGAAATTCGATTAAATTTGCAGCCTTCATCAGATTTTCATCAATTGTAATAGAGCCTACATAGTTTAAATTTGCATCAGTTACTGTGGCTCTGTGAATTTTGCTAGCTAGCATCTCTATTTTCATTTTTATCCTTTATTGCTTAATATTTCTTTTACTATTTTTTGATCGCTAAATGGATACTTTATCCCATTTATCTCTTGATAATCCTCATCTCCCTTACCTAAAATGAGTAAAACTTCGCCATTTTGTATATCTATTGCCCTTTTAATGGCCTCTTTACGATCGGTAATTTTAATGGTATTTGGCGGCATTTTAGAAGCGACTTGTTCTATTATTGAATTTGGATCTTCGCTACGAGGGTTATCGCTTGTTACGATTGCAACCTTAGCATATTTTGCAACTATTTGTCCCATTATAGCTCGCTTACTTTTATCTCTATCGCCACCAGCACCAAAGACTACTATCAACTCTCTTTCTGTTATGGAGCTTAAAACTTTTTCTATCCCATCTGGTGTATGTGCAAAATCTACAATAATATCAGGAGATACTATCTCCATTCTACCAGCTACTCCACTAAAGCCTTTTAGAGCATTGCAAATAGATTGAAGGTCTAAATTTAGCAACTTCTTGCTTGCAGCAATAACGCCAAGAGCATTATAAAGATTAAATTTGCCATGCAAATTTAGGCTTAAATTTGCTATTTCGCTCTTGCTTTGTATAGTTGCTATTATGCCATCTTTTAACTCAAAATTACTAGCGATTATGTTGCCGTTTTTTAATGAGTAGGTAAGTGCATTTAAAGCATTATAGCTAATATTTTTATCGTCGCAATTTATAATTTTATCGCTTGAATCTGATAAAAAGCTTGATTTTACTCTAGCGTACTCATCAAAGCTTTTATGAAAATCTAAATGGTCTTGACTTAAATTCGTAAAAATTTTTAACGCAAAACTCAAGCCTTCAATGCGATTTTGAGCTATTGCGTGTGAGCTAACCTCCATTATAAAATATTTACAATCACATTCAACTGCTTCTTTTATATAGCTTAGAGTCTCTAGAATTTGACTAGTTGTCAACCCTTTTTTAGCAATCTGCCTACCATCTACAAATGATCCACATGTCCCGCTAATAGCACATTTATAGCCTAAATTTGAGAGAGTATGAGCAAGTAAAAACGCCGTTGTAGTCTTGCCATTTGTACCTGTAATTCCAATAATTTTTATACGTTCTTTAAGTCCTAAAATCTCTATAGCTTGTCGTGGGCTAATTAGTTTTGCTCCAGCATCTAGTGCATCATCTGCATATTTTGAATTTGAATTAGTAACTACAAAATAAGCCCCAGTCGTAACATCATTAGAATTATCAGTTAAAAATCCATTATTTAAGGCTATTTTCATCTTTATCCTTAATCTTTTCTAGCATAATTGCTAAGCGCTCATCTCCTGCAAACATCTTAGTTGAACCCTCTAAATACTTTAGTCCAATTTCCGTAAATCCATTATCTACAAGGAAATTTACCAGCTCAAAAAGCTCATCTTTATGCATAATTATGATTTTAGTTGAAAATAAAATGCTCTCAAATAGACTTTTAAAATTATTTTCATTTAACAAATTTTTAAAATCAGCATAAGTAATAGCATTTTGGCTTTCAATCTCCATATTGCTCTCTTGGGCTGAGCTTTGCATAATCTCAATCATCTCATTAAATATTTGCGTATTGTCATCTTGAGCTGAATCAAAGTATATCGCAAAGAGCGAGAAAGCATCATTTGGATTATCCTTTGCTATATCGCAAAACTCAATAAATGCAAGCAACTCATCGCTTGGCAATTTATTATACGCCATGCTAAGGCTTATTTTAGCTAGCTCAAATTGACCTTGCTTAAATAATTTTATCGCAATTTCTTTGTAATTTTGCTCCATCTATTCCCCTGGATATAGCATAAATTTAAAAAAATTTTGACTAATTATACACAAAATATAAAAAATTTAGATTAAATAGAGCCTATTTTTAGGCTCTATTAATAGAATTTATAAGTAGTTCTAAAGTTTGTGCTATAGATTTTATCATCGCTATTTATATCATCTCCTAGGTTTAAATTTCAACTTAGATTTTAGTTGCATTAGTAGATGCTATAACCACACGCCAAAAGAGATAATTCAAAATTTACCATTTTCACTGCTTAAGACTAAAAGTACAACAAAATCCTCCACTATCTTTTATAAAATATAATAAATTTTATCTGAATTTAGTTTGAAACATTGTAAGATTTTACATCTTTGATATATCAAATTCTTGACCGATTGGAATATTTACTACTGTCAATTCTGGATGAATATCGTTGCGAATCTGCTTTTCAATCCCAAATTTAAGCGTCTGACCACTTGCAGCACAGCCGTTACAATGCCCAGTTAAACGCACATAAACAACTCCATTTTTAATCCCCAAAAGCTTCATACCGCCACCATCACGCTCAAGCATAGGCATTACAACTTTAAGGCTCTGCCAAACTGGCTCATATAGCTCTTCATCGCTAAATGGTATCATTTTTATCCTTTTATATTTTTAATAATTATATAGTAGTATAAAAAATTTAGATTAAATGGAGCCTATTTCTAGGCTCGAGTTATTAGAATTTATAAGCAGCTCCAAAACTTGTGCTATATATTTTATCATCGCTATTTACATCAGCTCCTAGGTTTAGATTTAAACTTAGATTTTTGGTTGCATTATATGCAATTCCAGTATCAAGTGCAAAATTTGTATGTTTTTTATCATTGCCTTTGATATTAAATCCAGCGCTTGAACCTGCAAATGAGCTTCTAGTAAATCCTTCATCATTGATTAAGTCTCTTTTAATTTTAGCATTAGCATATATTGAAATTTCATCAAAGTTTTTAACCATTTCAAGACCTAGTTTAGCTTTTAAATTCTTAACTGTATTGCTCTGTACTTTTTGAAAGTCTGCTCCGGTTTCATCTTTTAGAGTGTAGTTTTGAATTTTAGAATATAGATAATCTGCTCCAATATATGGTTTAATACTTGCATTATCATTGATGGCAAATCTATAACCATAATCTAATCCTAAAGCAATATATGATGAGTTAAAATTAGACTGCAATATTTTATTTGTCCCAAAGATATTTTGAGTATAGCTTAAATCATTTTTACCATAACCTCCAGCTATATTAAAGCCAAATTCATTATTATCTAAAAAATATCTAGAATAAAGGCCAAGTTCATAGACATCGCTATCAAGCTTGATATTTTCAGTTTGGGAATTTGTATATGAGAAGTAACCACCAATTAGCAAGTCATCTATCATTCTATCATAGCCTAAAATTGCGCCGTAGATTTTTGGATTTGTGCCATCTTTAAAGTCGCCTTTAGCGCCTATGGCATTTAGATAAAATGAGTTTTGATACGCAGCCATCTCATCAGCCATCATTGAAAGAAGCACACCGCTACTAACATCAGCAAATTTTTGCCCTTCAAGAGATTCGATGAAATTTGCAAGTTGGCTTGCATTTGAGCGAGTTGTAACATTTGAAATTCTTTTGCCTACTTCATTATTAGAATTATTGCTTAATTATTGTAATTCTACCATCTATTATTGGGGTTATTTTGGTTTTTTGGCTTTTGATGTAGTCTATTACCGCTTGACTAAGTAGCACTGAATTATCAAATATTTCTAAATTGCTAAATATATCTTTATAGCGCGGATCGCTATAAATCACATAATCATTAGTCGCTAAGTAGTAGGTGCGATTTATATCTATGGGAGCTTAATTTAATTTAAGATTTAAAAGTTTGCTATTTTTTTCATCTTTTTCATACAAAATAGTATGAGAAACAGCCGAAGATACTTGCATAAATGATCCGCTTCCTTGTGGCACTTTAGCAACTGCATCAAAAAGCTCTAAAAGAGTTTTACCATCGATTTTTACCACATATGCATTATTTTTATATAGCAATGCTGTAAGGATATGCTCTTTTTTTATCTCCTTTTAGTAGTCCAAAGCGTATACCTCCACCATTCATCATAGCAAAATCTACACTAATATTACGTTCTTTTAGATATCCAACTACACTATCACAAACAAGATTGCCTATGGTGCTCTCTTGGTAGCGGGTTATATTGTTTTTAAACTCAAATTTATCACTAGAGACGCCGATAACTTCGTTTAAGCTTTGGTTTGCCTCTTTTATATATGGCTTTAAAATTTTAGAAATTTAGGATCGGCAACAAACTCTTGCTCTGTAATAGCTGTATCTTTCCATTGTATATCAACTAGTTTTTTATCTTTTATTATTAGCTTTGCCTTGCCTACATATTTACCCCATTCATTTGCTGAAACTATAGCGGTTTGATTAACATATAATGGAGTTTGAAATTTGGTAAGTATCTTTTAGAATTTTTATATATTTTTTAGCACTACTTATCTCATTTTTAAATATCAATTCAGAGCCTAGAGATGAACTTGACTTGGTTTGTAGAGCAGATATTATAAATATAACCCCATTTGATTTTTAAAATGTATGGTTTGTAAATTTAGAATACTTAATTAAGCAACTTGCTAGGATCTCTCCTAGCAAATAATTTTATTCAGATACTAGCTCGATATAAGCCATTTCAGCTGCGTCACCTTTTCTGGTGCGTGTTTTGATAATTCTAGTGTAGCCACCATTTCTATTTGCATATTTTGGTGCGATTTGAGTAACTAATTTGTTAGTAGCTTCTTTATCTTGTAAAGATGCAAATACAAATTTATGAGCGTTAAAATCGCCTTTTCTAGCTCTTGTAATTAATTTTTCTACGTAGCTTCTTAGCTCTTTTGCTTTTGGCAGTGTAGTTTCAATTCTACCAGCCTTAACGATTGCGATCGTAAGGTTTTTAAGCAAAGCAGCACGGTGAGAGCTAGTGCGGCCTAGTTTTCTATATCCGTGATTGTGTCTCATTATCTTTCCTTCGCTTTTATGATTTTAACTCAGCTATCTTTTTTCTGAGTGATTCTTTGCTATCGCCTAGCTTATTCTCGCTAAATGGATAGCCAATTTCAGCCATTACAGCCTTAATCTCATCAAGAGATTTTTTACCTAAATTTTTAAGCTCTTTTAACTCGCTCTCTTCCATCAAAGCAAGCTCACCGATAAATTTAATCTCAGCCTTATCTAAGCAGTTAAAACTTCTAGCTGATAGATTTAAATTTTCGATGCTCTCTAGTAATTTTGAATGCTCACTAGAACCTTGAGATGATGTCATAGCCATATTTACGTCTATACTTAAAATATTATTAAATATTGCCATTTGCTTGTACATAGCCTCAATTGAGTTTTTAAACGCCTCTAAAGGTGACACCTGACCATCAGTAGTTATAGTTAAAACTATTTTTTCATAGTCTGGATTATCCTCAACTAGGACATTTTCAATCTCATAAACTGCATGTTTAACTGGTGTAAAAAACGCATCAAGAGCGATATAGCCACTCTCTACACTCTCTCTAATCTCTTCACTAGGAACATAACCGATACCTTTTTCTATTACCAGTGTAAATTTAAGCTCAGCATCTTCATTGATTGTTGCTAGATATGCTTCAGGATTTACTATACTAACGATATCGTTACATAAATCAGCACCAGTTATCTCTTTTGGCCCTTTGAAGCTATACTCGATAACTTCATGTTCTGAGTCATTTTTTAGCTTAAATCGTAAATTTTTGAGATTTATGATAAATAGTGTTACATCTTCTAGCATACCACGCATACTATCGAATTCGTGCGATACGCCCTCGATTTTAACAGCAGTTGGAGCAAATCCAACTGTACTTGTATAAAGTAGTCTGCGAAGCGGATGAGCTAGAGTAACTGCATAACCAGTTTCAAATGGATATGCTACTATTTTAGCTACATTTTCACTTACTGGGATAACCTCTATATCAGTAGGCATGTAAGCTGATGTTGTTATCTTTCTCATCATACTCTCCTTATTATTTAGAGTAAAGCTCGACTATATATCTTTCCTCAACTGGAATGATAACCTCTTCTCGTTCTGGAATTCTAGTGAAAATTCCATATTTTTTATCTTTTTCTACATCAACCCAAGCCACCATGCCTGTTTGATTAGTAAGCTCTATAGCACGAACGATTTGTGGGTTTTCTTTGCTTTTCTCGACAATTTCTATCTTTTCACCGGCTCTTACTCTGTATGAAGGGATATCAACCCTTTTGCCATTTACTAAGATATGGCCGTGAGTTACTAGCTGTCTTGCGAATCTTCTAGTAGATGCAAAGCCCATTCTATAAACTACATTATCAAGTCTTTGCTCTAATAAAGAGATAAGAAGTGCACCGGTATTTCCCTCTCTTCTTGCGGCTTCGGCAAATAATCTTCTAAATTGTTTTTCACTTACGCCATACATAAATTTAGCTTTTTGTTTCTCTCTTAATTGTAAGCCATATTCGCTTACTTTAGCTTTTCTTTGTCCGTGTTGGCCTGGAGCGTATGGTCTTTTTTCTAATGCGCTCTTGCCAGCTAGTCTTCTTTCGCCTTTAAGTGCAAGAGATACACCTAGGCGTCTTTCTAATTTTTCAACTGGTCCTCTATATCTTGCCATTATAATTCTCCTAAATTCTATCTACAATTACACGCGGCGGCGTTTTGGTGGTCTGCAGCCATTGTGAGCTAGAGGAGTTATATCTTTTAGATATAGCACCTTAATTCCTTCTAATGCGCCGATACTTTTAACTGCTGTTTCTCTACCACTACCTGGGCCTTGGACTTTGATGCCTACTTCTTTAATGCCATGCTCTTTAGCTTTATTTAATGCATCTTCTACAGCTTGTTGAGCTGCGTATGGGGTTGATTTTTTGCTACCTTTAAAGCCTAAGCCACCAGCACTACTCCAAGCAATAGCATTACCCATCTCATCAGTAACCGTAACCATTGTATTATTAAATGTAGCAGAAACATATACTATGCCTCTAGCTATATTTTTTTTAACTACTTTTTTCTTAATTACTTTTCTCTTTGCCATATTTTATCCTTATTTAGTAGCAGCGCCAACAGTTTTTCTTCTGCCTTTTCTAGTTCTTGCGTTTGTTTTTGTTTTTTGACCACGCACTGGCAGACCTTTTCTGTGTCTTAAGCCTCTAAAGCTACCTAAATCCATTAAAGCCTTAATATCCATAGCTACACTTTTTCTTAGGTCACCTTCAACCATATAGTGCTCTTGGATCTCTTTTCTGATCGCAGCGGCTTCATCTTCACTTAGCTCATAAACTCTCTTGTCATAAGAGATACCTACAGCATCAAGAATTTTTCTTGAAGTATATAGCCCTATACCATAGATATATGTAAGGCCATACTCAACTCTTTTTTTCTTTGGTAAATCAACACCTGCAATACGAGCCATACCTTATCCTTGTCTTTGTTTATGTTTTGGATTTTCGCAAATTACATGAACTATGCCTTTGCGTTTGACAATTTTACATTTGTCACACATCTTCTTTACAGAAGGACGAACTTTCATCTGAGTCTCCTAAAAATTATTTACCACTTTTACTAGACTGCACTTAGGTCTAAGAACACGCCTAAACCAACTATTTTCAAAACAAGTGGCACGCTTTGAAAACACTTCTTTATCCAGTTTGGATGCAAAGCGCAAAATTGTATCTAAAATTGGCTTTAAAATTTATAAATTTGAATTTAAATCAAAATGGGATTACGCTTAACAGAGCCGTAGCTCTGTTAAAAACTTAAGAGTTTAAAAATTTCTCTAAATCCGCTTTTGGATCTTCGCTGATTAGTGATAGATTATATTTTTCTACTAAGAAATTTAATATCTCGCTATTTAAAAATTTTGGCAAGCTAGGCCCTATATGGATATTTTTTACACCTAAATATAAGAGTGCTACTAATATTATTATAGCTTTTTGTTCCATCCACATTAACACTATTGAAAGCGGCAAGTCATTGATAGCTATCCCTGTAGCTTCGCTTAAAGCCATAGCTATTTTTACTCCGCCATTGCTATCATTGCACTGACCCAAATCTAAATATCTTGGGATATTTGTCCCTTCAATTAAGCCAAAATCTATATCATTAAATCTAAATTTACCACAACTTGAAGTCAAAATCACACAATCCTTTGGCACACTAAGAGCTAGCTCTCTATAATACTCTCTACCCTTGCCAGGCGCATCACATCCTGCTATAACAAAAAATCTACGAATTTTACCACTTTTAATTGCCTCTAAAATCTCACCAGCCATAGGCAAAACAGCCTTATAGTGATGGCCTGTGCTGATTACTTCATCGCTATCAAAGCCGCTTACATCATCAAGCTCTAAAGCCTTATTAATTAATGGAGTAAAGTCGTCGCCGATAATATGAGCTATGCCTTTAGTACTAGCAATATCATATCCAAACAATCTATCGCTATACTTGGCACTTTTGCGAAGTGGGATAATACAATTTGTAGTCATCAAAATAGCCCCGTTAAATTTATTAAAAAGCTCAGTTTGGTCAAACCAAGCTTTGCCTAAATTCCCTTTTAAATGAGGATACTTTTTAAGCTCTGGATAGCCATGAGCTGGAAGCATTTCAGAGTGAGTATAGATATTAATCCCTTTGTCTTTGGTCTGTTCTAACAACTCTTTTAGCGCATGAAGATTATGCCCGCTTACTAAAATAGCTTTGCCTTCTGCTCTGTTTTGAGTGATTTTTACGGGCGTCGGGATACCGAATTTGCTTGTATGAGCATTGCTTAGAATATCCATAACTTCTACTCCGGCTTTGCCTACTTTTAGCAATTGTTCAATATGCTGATCAAAGTTAAAATTCATATTTGTAAGTGTAAAATACAGGGTTTGAGCCATTACATCATCTACATTTTTTGTATTAGCCCCTAATTCATTTGCGTGGTGGCGATATGCGCTCAAACCCTTTAGGGCAAATATCATCATATCTTGTAGTCTTGCTAGCGTGGCGTCTTTACCGCAAGTTCCGATACTTTGTCCTTTAGAGCCACATCCATCATTAGCACTCATCTCACATTGATGACAAAACATCTCTAAATCCATAAAAATCCTTTAAAATAAATTAAATTTGGATTTTATAGAATTTTTATATTTTTGTATGTAACCGCTTCACACAACTAAACAAATTTCACCTCTTGATAGGGTTAAAAATCCATTTTTTTCTAGCTGTTTGAGATTTTTAGATACGCTCTCTCTTGTTACGCCTAGATGATTTGCTATTTGCTGATGAGTTATTTTTATGCTGTTATTTATAACATTTTTATTGATAAATTCAATCAGCCTATCACGAAATGGTATAGTTTTGCTTTTTGAAGCTACCTCTATACTCTTAGCAAATTGCTTAGCAAAAATAGTCAAAATATACTCACTAAGCTTAGGATATTTCTCCCTTAAATTTCTAAAAATATTATCTGGGATTGCGATAATTTCTAAATCGCCAAGAGCTTGAAGATTTAATTCTAATTGAAGTGATTTTTGAGTACAAATTTGGCATATTACCCATTCATCACCCTTTTCAAGGGTGAGAATTGTCTGCTCTTGAGAGCCAAAAATAGTATAAACTCTAAGGGATCCAGAGCCTATCATCAGCAGTCCATAATGGCTCTTTGCAAGGGAGCTACCATCGCTAAATTTTTTAATTTGTAAAGATTCTTCTATCTCATCTAAATCTTGCGAAGATACACCAAATCTTTTAAGCTTATCTTTTAAAATCTCTATCATAGATTATTTATAACGATATGTGATTCTGCCTTTATCTAGACTATATGGCGTAAGCTCCACTTTAACCCTATCACCTGGCATTATTTTGATATAGTGCATTCTCATCTTGCCTGCAATGTGGCATAAAATCACATGCTTATTATCTAATTCTACTTTGAAAGTGGCATTTGGTAGGGCTTCAACTACATTGCCATCAATCTCTATAACATCATCTTTTGCCAAATTTATTCCTTTCGTTATTATCAGCTATTACAAATTTAAAGAAAATTAAATTGAATTTAAATTTCTTTAAACTCAAAGCAACCTTTAGCTAACGCTACTTAAAATTTCAGCCTTGCCATTTATCACAGCCACGCAGTGCTCATAATGGCTAGTTCGCATACCATCTACGCTAGTAACAGTCCATTTGTCTGCGGCAATCTTTGGGGTGCCATCTTTTTGACAAATCATCGGCTCGATACAAAAGACCATACCATTTCTGATCTTTGGCCCAGCTTTTGGAGTTGTCCCTTCTAAATAATTTGGAATTTCAGGCTCTTCATGTGGTTTGCGACCTATGCCATGACCACAAAATCCCTTCAAAGGCACATACCCACGAGATAGTATAAATTGCTCCAACTTATAGCACAATTCTTTAAAATGCATACCAACCCTAATCTCATCAATGGCATAATACAAAGCATCTTTGCTACAAGCTATCAAATCTTCATCGCTTTTTGAGATATTACCTACTGGATATGTCCTAGCACTATCGCCAAAAAATCCATTTAAATTTGAACCAATATCAACTGAAACTATATCGCCATCTTGTAAAATATAGCCATTTGGAATTCCATGAATTACAACCTCATTTACACTGATACAAGCTGTATTTGGAAAGCCGTAAAGTCCTTTAAAAGCTGGTTTAGCCCCAGCAGAGACTATCATATCTTCGCAAATTTTGTCAATTTCAAGTAGCGAAATTCCAGGCTTAATAATAGTATGGAGATGATCTAGAGTAGCTGCGACTATCTTATTAGCCGCACGCATACTCTCTATCTCTTTTGGAGTTTTTATACCTATAGCCATGTTATAACCCAACCGCACTTAGAGTTTGATATTTACTCATATATACTTGAGCTTCTATCTTTCTCATAGTATCAAGCGCTACTTGAACTACAATCAATACAGATGTACCACCAAAATA
The DNA here is from genome assembly GCF_002138755.1 of Campylobacter sp. P0109. Classification (NCBI taxonomy): domain Bacteria; kingdom Pseudomonadati; phylum Campylobacterota; class Epsilonproteobacteria; order Campylobacterales; family Campylobacteraceae; genus Campylobacter; species Campylobacter sp. P0109. The sequence continues at coordinate 167,503 of NZ_MJKK01000004.1, read as the reverse complement.
GAAAGGAACTCCCATAAATTTAACCAAAACCCAAGGCAAAGTAGAGATAAGACCAAGATATATAGAACCAGTTAAGGTAAGTCTGCTAGCTACTTCATTTAAGAAGTTAGCGGTGCTTTCGCCAGGTCTAACACCAGGAATAAATCCACCTTGTCTTTTTAAATTTTCGCTTATGTCTTTTGCGTTAAATGTGATTGAAGCATAAAAATATGCAAAAAATAGAATAAACAAAAATGTTAAAATATTGAAAAAATAGCTATTTGGATTTAAGAAATCATTGATAGCTACTATAAACTCATTTGTACTTGCTTGTAAAATTGTCCCTGGGAACATCAAAATAGCACTAGCAAAAATCGGTGGAATAACACCACTTAAATTTACTTTAATAGGGATGTAATTCATTATTCTCTTATTTTGATTTTGCATAACAGTTTTACGAGAATATGAAATCGGCACCCTTCTTTCGCCCATCTCTACATATATTACCACACCAACAGTAGCTAGGATAATCAAAGCAATTGCTATAACTACTAAGAAATTTAACTCGCCGGTATTGACTAGATCAATTGTTCCGCCAATAGCACTTGGTATTCCACTTACGATACCAGCAAAGATTATAAGACTAATACCATTACCAATACCTCTTTGAGTGATCTGCTCACCTATCCACATAAGTAACATCGTGCCAGTTAGCATAGATACACAGCTAATTCCGATAAATAAATTCATATCTATCATTATCGCACTAGATCCATCTTTGCCAGTTAGGCTTTGTAATCCGATACTTACACCTATAGCTTGTATCACAGTAATTACGATAGTAGCATAGCGGATAATCTGCATATATTTTTGCATACCATCACGCTCTTTTTTCATCTTGCCTAAATTTGGAAATGTAGCAGCTAAAAGCTCCATAATAATTGAAGCTGTAATATAAGGCATAATGCCTAGCGAAATAATGCTTAGACGCTCAGCAGCACCACCGCTAAACATATTAAACATACCAAGTGCATTTGAGCTATTTGAAGTAAAAAATTCCCTAATAACATCAATATTTACACCAGGCACTGGCACATAAGCCAGCACCCTGTAAGCAAACAAAAATCCAAGCGTAATTAATATCTTGTTGATTAATGCTCTGTTCATTAGTTAATTCCAGTTGCCTTTATATTCTCATCTTTTATTTTACTTGCTAAATCTTTAGCACCAGCACCAATGAGTTTAACTTTTTTAATGCTGTTTGAGAATTTATGTACTGTTTTAAGAGTATCTAGCGTAATTTCGCTTAACTCTTTAATAGCAGGATTTTTATCAACGCTAATCGCATATGGTTTTTCAAATTTAGAAGTAAAGCCTACTTTTGGTAGTCTTCTTTGAAGTGGTTGTTGGCCACCTTCAAAGCCTCTTTTTTCGTTATAACCTTTTCTAGCTGTTTGACCTTTACCGCCTTTTGTAGCCGTTTTACCCCAGCCACTACCTTGACCACGACCGATTCTTTTAGTGTTGCGAGTTGAGCCAGCAGCTTTTTGTAAATTTTCTAGTCCCATGCTCTCTCCTTAACCTTTTAGCATACTTAATGCTTTAATTGTAGCACGAACGACATTTGCAGAGTTGTTTGAACCAAGAGATTTAGTAAGTATATTTTTGATACCTGCCAACTCTACAACTGGACGAGCACCACCACCAGCGATAACTCCGGTACCTTCGCTAGCTGGTTTTAGTAGAATTCTACTTGCGTTGTATTTAACTTCGATATCGTGAGGAATTGTATTGCCTTTTAATTTGACTTCTACAATGTTTTTAAACGCATCATCAGTAGCCTTTCTCATCGCATCTGGCACCTCTTTGGCTTTACCAAATCCAAATCCAACACGACCTTTTTTATCACCTACAACAACAAGAGCTGTAAATCTAAATCTTCTACCGCCTTTTACAACCTTAGTAACACGACCGATATCGACGATTACTTCTTCAAATTCTTCTCTATTATACTTTTCCATCAACAATCCTTGCGTTATAGCTTAATGCCATTTTCTCTTAGAGCTTCAGCAAATGCTGCAACTACACCATGATAAAGATAGCCATTTCTATCAAATACCGCTTCTTTAATTCCAGCTTTTTCTAGTTTTGCAGCAATATCTTTAGCTAGCACTGCCGCACCGGCTTTATTTGCTTTTATGCCTAGTTTTCTACCATCACTAGCACAAAGCGTAGTAGCGTTGATATCTTCTATCGCTTGGACATATAGAGTTCTATTAGATTTGAATATAGAAATTCTAGGGCAAGACGCAGTACCGCTAATTTTAGCTCTTATTCTTCTTTTTCTCTTAATTCTTAGAGATAATTTTCTTTTTAATACATTTGCTACCATTGCTTACCCTTATTTCTTAGATGTTTTACCGGCTTTGCGGATTATGCGCTCTTCAACATATTTGACACCTTTGCCTTTGTAAGGTTCTGGTGGTCTAAAGCCTCTTACTTCAGCTGCTACTTGGCCTACTACTTGTTTATCACTACCTTTGATTGTAATAATGTTTTTCTCAACACTTACTTCTACACCTTCAGGAAGCTCATAATTAATAGGGTGAGAAAAGCCTAATGCTAACTCTAATACTTTACCTTTTGCCGCAGCTTTATAACCAACACCATTGATCTCTAACTGTCTAGTAAATCCAGCAGTTAGGCCAATTACTATATTATTAGCCAAAGCACGATATGTACCCCAGTAGGCTCTGCTTTGTCTATCATCGCCCTTGCTAGCAAAAGTGATAAGACCATCTTTAACTTCTACATTTACATTACCTTTAGTGTCTAGTTCTTTAGTAGCGTTGCCCTTTTTAAACACTAAAACTGCACCATTTAAACTAACATCTAAACCGCTTGGGATAGATATTGGCTGTTTTCCAATTCTTGACATATTTTTCCTTTTTACTTGTCTAGGGTATTTCTACGCTATGCGAATGGATACCCAATACCATAAAAAGATTAGCCTTTCAAATTTAAAAAGGCTAATTCCACTCTTACCAAACTGTACAAAGCACCTCACCGCCAACACCAGCTTTGTGTGCTTCATCATTGCTTAAAACACCTTTACTTGTGCTAACGATAATTGTCCCATAACCATTTTTAAATCTTTTAATCTCGTCTTTGCCTTGATAAACTCTACGGCCTGGTTTTGAAACTCTTTTTAGCTCATTGATAACACTTCTACCACGCTCGTCATATTTTAAAACTACATTAATGAATTTTTTATTATTCTCTTCAATAACATTGTAGCTTTCAATATAACCTTTTTGTGCTAGAATTTTTAAAGTCGCCTCAACAACATTTGAGTGTAGAAGTTGAGTAGTCTCTAATCTTCTCATAGCCGCATTTCTAATGCGTGTTAATCCATCTGAAATTAAATCATTTATCATCTTGCTTCCCTTACCAACTTGCTTTTTTAAGACCTGGTATTAGTCCTTCGTTAGCCATTTTTCTTAGGCACACACGGCAAATTCCAAAATCTTTATAAACAGAGTGTGGGCGACCACAAATTTGACATCTAGTGTATCCACGCACGCTAAATTTAGGTTTGCGTGCTGCTTTTGCTATCATTGATTTTTTTGCCATATTACTTTCCTTTTGCAAATGGAATGCCAAAGAGTTCAAGTAGCTTGAACGCTTGTTTGTCATCGTTAGTTGTTGTAACTATAGTTATATTCATACCATGTGTTCTTAGAATTTGATCAAATACAACTTCTGGAAACATTAGTTGTTCATTTAAACCAAAGTTATAATTACCACGACCATCAAATCCATCTCTAGGCAAACCACGGAAGTCTTTTACCCTAGGAAGTGCGATGCTAATTAGCTTATCTAAGAATGCATACATTTGCTCTTTTCTTAGAGTTACTTTTATACCAACAGGGAAACCTTCTCTTACTTTAAAGCCAGCAACCGATTTTTTAGCATTTGTAACAACTGCTTTTTGGCCGGCTATTAAAGATATTGTATCAGCCATATTTTGAAGTAATTTTTGATCCTTAGCACCCTCGCCAGCTCCGACGCTAATCACAATTTTCTCAATTGCTGGAATAAGCATAGGATTTTTGATATCAAATTCTTTAACCAAAGCCGGTTTAATACTATCTGCGTATTTAGTTTTTAATCTCATACTTAGCCCTCAACTTTGCTTACATTTGAAATATCAATAGGCATCTCTTTGCTTATAAAGCCACCATTTGGATTTTTCTCACTTGGTTTTACAGCTTTTTTAGCAACTTTTACACCCTCTACTATCACTTGACCTTTTTTAGGAAGTACTGCTAAAACTTTAGCAACTTTGCCTTTATCATCACCTGCGATTACTTTTACTTCATCGCCTTTTTTGATTTTATATTTTACTGCCATTATAGAACCTCCGGTGCAAGAGATACGATTTTCATAAAATTCGCATATCTTACTTCTCTACCCACTGGGCCAAATATACGAGTACCTACTGGCTCTCTTTTGTTATCAAGTATAACAGCAGCATTTTCATCAAATCTAATTAAAGATCCATTATCTCTTTGAACCTCTTTTTTAGTCCTTACCACTACTGCTTTTACCACTTGACCTTTTTTAATTTTGCCATTTGGTAGAGCTTTCTTAACTGAGCAAACGATAACATCACCTAGGCTTGCATATCGTCTTTTGCTACCACCTAAAACTTTTATACACATTAACTCTTTTGCGCCACTATTATCTGCTACTGCTAGTCTTGTAAAACTTTGTATCATTATTCAACTCCTGTTTTCAAAACTGATTGTAAGCGGAATTTTTTTCTAGCGCTTAGCGGTCTGCACTCAACAGCTGATATAGTATCTCCCACTTTTAGCTCATTTTTTTCATCATGAACTAGATACTTTTTAAAGCGTTTTACGAATTTGTGATATCTTGGGTGCATAACTCTTCTTTCAACTAATATAGTTGCAGTTTTATTCCCAGCTATCGCTACTACGACACCTTGAATTTCTCTTTTCATTTCTACTGCCATCATTTACCCCTTACTTCGCAGCACTAATTGCAGTATTGATCCTAGCGATATCTTTTTTAGCTTCACGGATCTCATTTGGGTTAGTTAGCTGCATAGTTTTTAGCTTTTGTCTAAGTGTAAATAAAAGCACCTTTTTCTCTTTTAACAAAGCGTTAAGTTCGCTTAAATTTTTTCCACTTATATCAGTATATTTCATTTTCGCTCTCTCTTGTTACAAACTTAGTTTTAAATGGTAGTTTGTGCATAGCTAATGTCAGAGCCTCTCTAGCAAGCTCTTCAGATACTCCAGCCATTTCAAATATTATTCTACCTGGTTTAATATTCATAACCCACTCTTCAACACCGCCTTTACCTTTACCCATACGAGTTTCTAATGGTTTTTTGGTTATTGGTTTATCTGGAAATACTCTAATCCAAGTTTTAGCCTGTCTTTTAACATGACGAGTATATGCTTGACGAGCAGATTCTATTTGACGAGAGTTGATTCTACCAGCTTCTACAGCTTTTAATCCAAATTCGCCAAGTGCTAGAGCTGTACCACGAGTTGCGTAGCCACGATTGCGGCCTTTCATCATTTTGCGATATTTCGTTCTTTTTGGTAATAACATTATTTACCCCTTCTAGCGCGTTTTGCTTTTTTAGAAGTTGTCTCTTCACTCTTATCAGCTTGGATACCTTTTTGAAGTACTTCGCCTTTAAATATCCATACTTTGACACCTATATTGCCATAAGTTGTGTGAGCTTCAGCAAAACCATAATCTATTCTAGCTCTTAAAGTATGCAAAGGCACACGACCTTCAAGATACCACTCTGTTCTAGCCATTTCAGCACCGCCTAAGCGACCTGCTACGCTTACTTTAATACCTTTGGCACCAGCTTTTTGAGCGCCTTGAATTACCTTTTTCATAGCACGGCGGAATGCTACACGACGCTCAAGTTGCATCGCTACATTTTCAGCTGCTAATTGAGCTGAGCTTCCTGCTTTACGCTCTTCTTTGATATTGATAGCTACATCTTTATTAACTAATTTAGCAACTTCTAGTCTTAAATTTTCTACTTCGCCACCTTTTTTGCCGATGATGATACCAGGACGAGCCGCAACTACTGTAACTCTTAGTTTTTTAGCTGTTCTTTCAACTAAAATTTGGCTAACACCAGCGTAATATAGCTTAGCTTTTAGGAATTTTCTTATTTTATAGTCTTCGCCTATGCTTTCTGGAAGAGTTGCTTTTGATGGAAACCATCTAGACTCCCAGTTTCTGTTTATACCTAGTCTAAGACCTATTGGATTAACTTTTTGTCCCATTTTATGCTTCCTTCTCTGTTTTTGCTGGTCTAGCTACTTCTACTAAGATATGGCTAGTAGGTTTGCGAATTCTACTTGCGCTTCCTCTTGCTCTTGGGCGGAATCTTTTTAAGACAGGACCTGCATCTACTCTACAACTTTTCACAACTACCTCTTCAGGCTCAAATCCGCCATTAGCTACAGCTGAGCTGATAGCATTTGCGATATATTTTGCGCCACGATTTGGCATAAAGCTAAGGCTAGCTAATGCTAATTCAGCATTCATGCCTTGAACTTCATCAGCTATTAATCTAGCTTTTGTTGGAGATAGTCTGATGAATTTAATAATCGCTCTACTCATAACTTCCCCTTATTTACCTATTTTTTTCTGAACAGAGCCTTTATGACCCTTAAATGTTCTTGTTGGAGCGAATTCGCCTAGCTTGTAACCTATATGATTTTCTGTTATATATACAGGGATAAAGCTTTTGCCATTATGCACATTAAATGTCAAACCTATCATTTCAGGTGTAATTGTGCTTCTTCTTGACCAAGTTTTGATTGGTTTATTATCATTAGCGGCTTTTGCAGCGATGACTTTTTTCATTACATGGTCATCTACAAAAGGACCTTTTTTTAGCGATCTAGCCATCGTTATTTACCCTTTCTTCTAGAAATTATAAGTCTATCACTAGCTTTTTTACGGCGAGTTTTAGCACCTTTAGTTGGTTTGCCCCATGGAGTAACTGGGTGACGACCTGAATTTTTCTTACCTTCACCACCGCCGTGTGGGTGATCTACTGGGTTCATCGCACTACCTCTAGTTTGCGGGCGGATACCTCTATAGCGATTGCGACCTGCTTTACCGATAGTTACATTTGCCCAATCTTCATTACCAACTACGCCAACTGTAGCCATACATTCAGCTAATACTTGTCTCATCTCACCGCTTGGAAGTCTTAGGATTACATATTTTTCTTCTTTACCCATAAGTTGAGCATATCCACCCGCACTTCTTGCCATTTGGGCACCTTTGCCTGGTTTTAGCTCGATATTATGGACGATTGTACCAACTGGAATGCTTTTTAACTTCATAGCGTTACCTGGTTTTATATCAAGACCGGCTTCGGCTGCACTGATAACATCGCCTACATTTAAGCCACTAGGGCGGATAATATATCTTTTTTCGCCATCTACATATGAGATTAGAGCGATACGGCAATTTCTATTTGGATCATACTCAATAGCTTCAACCTTGCCTGGAATTCCAAATTTACGACGCTTAAAGTCAATTATACGATATAATTTTTTAGCACCTGCTTCTTTATGGCGACTTGTGATTCTACCATTATTATTTCTACCAGCTGCGGCAGGAATTTTAACAAGTAGGCTTCTTACACTAGCTTTAGCTGTGATATCTTCGCTGCTAAGACTTGTCATAAATCTTCTACTTGGGGTATAAGGTTTAAAACTTCTTATTGCCATCTTATGCCTCCTGACTTGCTAGGCTTACGCCATCTGGTAATTTGACATAGAATTTTTTATAATCGTTTCTTACGCCAACTCTACCTCTAAAACGCTTAACTTTGCCGTCTATTCTAAGTGAATTTACTCTAAGTGGCGTTACGCCAAAATACTCTCTTAATACCTCTTTTAGGCCATTTTTAGTCATTTTTGGTGAAGTTTGGATCACTACTACACCTTGTTCTTGAAGGCCAAGAGTTTTTTCTGTATATACTATAGTTTTGATATCTGTTATATCTGCCATTTTTAGCCCTCTTTTACTATTGATTGTAGTGCTGATTTCTCTGCTATAACCGCACTATAGACTGAGACTAAATATGCATTTACTTCACTAGCATCAATTACATAGCAATTTGCTAGGTTTCTAAATGCCAAAAGAGTCTTAGCATCAAGCTCATTTTTGATGATTAACGCATCTCTAACGCCTAATTTTTTGATGATAGCTGCTGCGTCTTTTGTTTTGCCACTTTCGATAGCGATGCTATCTACTGCGTAAAATTTGCCATTTGCTACTTTTTCGTTTAGAGCAAATTCAAGCGCTAATCTTTTTTGTTTTTTATTAACTTTTTGATTATAATTTCTATTATTTTTAGGACCAAATGCCACAGCACCGCCAACCCAAACATTTGTTCTAGTTGAACCAGCTCTTGCGCCACCACGGCCTTTTTGACGCCAAGGTTTTTTACCGCCACCACTTACATCTGAGCGACCTTTTGTGTGGGCTGAGTTTGCTCTCATACTAGCAAGGTAGCTTTTGACATAGAGATATAAATTGTGCGAATTTACTTCAGCGTAACTAGCTGGAAGTTCTAATTCACTTGTTTTTTCAAATTTATCATTTAAAACTGCTATTTTACTCATTTAACTATCCTTACTCTACCCATCGCACCATTAAATCCTGGAACTGAGCCTTTTAATACTAAAATTCCATTAGCACTATCAAAGCTTACAACTTCGTTTTTAACGGTAGTTTTTTCATTACCATAGTGTCCGGCCATTTTTCTACCTGGTTGGACACGGCCTGGCCATTCGCAGTTACCTATAGAACCTGGTCTGCGGTGAAATCTCGAACCATGACTTGCAGGACCACCTGAAAATCCATGTCTTTTTATAACACCTTGGAAGCCTCTACCTTTTGTATTAAAGCTAACTTTTAAAACTTTTGCTTCATTTAGTGGAGTAGTATCTAAATCCCCAGCTTCGCTATTTGCTACGCTTAAAGTCGCAAATTGGTTAAATTCGCTACTTAAACCATATTTTTTTTGCTGACCTTTTATAGCTTTGTTATTTGCTTTTGTGTGCGCATATGCTACGATAGCTCTGCTATTTTCGCCTACTTCGCATACTTTAGCTGGTAAAAGTCTAAGCAATGTAACAGGAGTGCTTGGGTTTGAGATAGTTCTGCTCATACCTATTTTTTCTACGATATATTCCATCATCTCTTCCTTTTATGCTTACTTGCCCATAGCGCGAACTTCGACATTAACTTCTGGAGCTAAGTCAAGCTTTGTTAGGCTATCAACTGTATCAGGCGTAGCTGCTACGATATCTAGCATACGAGCGTGAATTCTCATCTCAAATTGCTCACGAGAATCTTTATTTACATGTGGAGATTTTAACACTGTGTAGCGTTTAATCTTTGTAGGCATAGGTACTGGCCCACGAACATCGGCACCAGTGCGTTTGACAGCTTCTACGATGGCTGCAACTGTGCGGTCTAGAACTCTGTGGTCATAAGCTTTTAGCTTAAGCCTAATTCTTTCCATGTTTTTTCCTTTAAAAATAACTTATCGCTAACTTGCGACCTTTTGATATAATGCTCTTGCAGAGGCTTATTATCAATCTCTCAAGCATGCAAGCAAAGCTTACGCTTCTCATCAAAAGATGCGAATTATACCCAAAATAAGTTTGAAAATCAAATTTTAGCGCTATTTTTGCAAATTTTGTTTTATTTTTTTCCTTTTTATAAGGAATATTTTAAATATTAGAATGAAATTTAAATTTAGATAATCTATAGCATTATGTTATTATTACTAAAAGATTGTAAAGCTAATTAAGTAATTTTTATATAACATTAAATTTATCTAATTTACAATCAAATTTTAGATATAATTAACATAAATTAAAAAGGTAATTAATGAAAATATATCAAAATCGCTCGCAACTACTTGAGCAATTAAATCAAATTTGTATTCAAACATTAAAAGAAAAACCACGACTAATAGTAGCACTAACTGGGCTATGTGGTAGTGGCAAAAGCACACTTGGCAAGACAATTCGCAAAAAAGGCTTTGGTAACTTTGCCCCGTACCAAATCGCCGTCATAGATGATAATGTGATGAGCTTAAACCTATTTATTGCACGCCCTAAAATTCGCAATACCCCCCCCCAACACAATCTAAAAGATAATCTAAAACCATTTACAAAATTTCTACCTCCATATGTCAAAATAATTTTTTATATCTGTGCAAATCCAGTAAGAATAAACTTTGCTGATGTAGTGATAATCCTTAAAATCGATGAGCAAAGACGCCAAAAACAGCTAGAACAAAGAGAGAGCGATGCAGAGCTAATAAAATCACTAATGAACGGAAAAATAAATATCGATATACCTTTTACACACGGACTTTGTTTGGTGGAGTAGCTTTTAATTCTATGATTTATCTAAATTTAAAAATTTTTTCCGTTGTGGGTTTTGCAAATATAAGGCGTGATAGTATAAATTTACAAAGAATGCTATCATTACCAGAGATAAAAGTTTATTTATTTTAGCGTCACTAAGTATATTAAAATTTAATAACGTTAATATATTGGCATTATTAATATATTAAAGATAAAGTTAAATTTAAGCTATTATATAGCTGCTTTTACCATATTTAATAAGCTTTCCAGTTTTGATAAGTTTATTAAATATAGTCGATACACTTTGGCGTTGCGCTCCTAAAAGATTAGATAGCGTAGCAATAGAAAATGGAATCTCAACTAGCTTTTTATCCCGCACCATCATATGCTGTTCATCTGCTAAGTTATGCAAAAAGCTTACAATCCTGCTTTCTAAACTACCAAATACTATATCAGCTACAATCTGGCGTGTCATTATCGTAGTACGAATTAGCGAATTTACCATTGCCATACTAAATTTCTCATTTTCAAAAAGCTCTTTTATATCGCAAAGATTTAGCTCCATTGTCTCAGAATAACTCAAAAACTCCAAAACACTATCTTTATCCACCAAAACTATAGAGCCTTTGCTTATAAAATTTATGATAAATTCATTTATTCCACTTATATAGCTTAACTTTGCATGGCCGCTTTTGAGAATTATAAATTTAATATTTTGCGCATATACTAATTCAGATTTATTATATTTTATTTGACGAAATAATGCCAAATCCTCACTGCTAAGCAGCTCAAAATCGGCATAATTATCTTGATCAAATCTACTAATATTCATCGCATGCCACCATTTAAATTTTTCAAATTTAGCATAAATTTAATTAATCTAAAATTGCAAACTCAATCTGCATCTTTAGATTAATTAAATTTTAATATTTAATCTCCCTCTTTGTAAGAGAGAGATTAAGATTATTAGCTATTTTTAGCACCTTTTGGAGCTTTAAATGCTGTGAGTTCTGGGGCTGTGCCTTTATATTTTTCTATATTTACAAGACCCGTATGAGAAATATTACCATTTGCTAATTTACTAGTTGGGATATCTAGCGTTAGAGTATTAGCGCATCCATTTTTACATAGACCACCATCAAATCCATCATACCACGCACCCTCTCTAAGTCTTACAACACCAGAGATAATATCATCACTAACCTCAGCACCAACTAATGCCTCACCACGAGCATTATATACTCGTACTAGATCGCCATTTTTAATACCTAGCTTAGCGGCATCTTTAGTGTTGATAAGTAGCGGTTCACGATTTGCTACAGCATAATTATCTCTTAAAGATGTATTGTTTTGCTGAGAATGCAATCTATCAGTTGGGTGAACTGTAATTAGATGGAATTTAGCCGGTTTATTTTTCATTCCTAGCCACTCAACTGGTTCAAACCATTTTGGATGTGCAGCACAATCATCATAGTTCATAGCCGCTATTGTATCACTATAAATTTCTATTAATCCAGATGGAGTTCCTAAAGCATTTAAGATTGGATCTTCTCTAAATTCAGCCATCCTTACCCAGCTTTCGCTCTCTAAAGTTGGAGCAAATGTAGTTGGCTCATTTTTATTCCACCACTCATCAAAATTAGGCATAGTAATACCTAATGCTGTATTGGCATTAACTGCATTAGCAGCTACATTATAAAACTCTTCTAGCCAATCCATCTCAGTTTTGCCACCTTCTGTAAATGCCTCTACAAGGCCATCTGCATAGGCTTTAGATAGATCGCTAAAGATTTGATAGTCATCTTTTGCCCCATGTTGTTTTTCTACTACTTGCTTCATTGGAGCGATATTTTGATTTGAATAATCTCCAGTCATTGTCAAATCATTTCTTTCATATTGAGTAGTTACTGGGAATACGATATCAGCCATTTTGGCAGTTGGAGTCCAGTAAATTTCATTTACTACAACAGTTCTTGGGCGACGCCATGCTTTTATATTTGTATTAACATCTTGATGCTGAGTTATAGGGTTTCCACCCGCCCAGTAGATAAAATCAATATCTGGATATGTTATTTTTGTACCATTATGCTCTAAAGTTTTACCTGGATTTAAAATAGCCTCAGCTACTCTTGCCACTGGAAATGCATAGTCTGTACCAGCATTTAACCAGCTTTGAGCTGATTCATCGCCTTTAGCTTGACTAGCTAGACCTTTATATTTTCCATTTTCTACTATGCCTACGCTTGCAGCATTTATACCGCCTAAAACACCACCAGCACATGTTGGAGCGCCACCATTGCTGTAATGATAGCTAAGACCAAACCCACCGCCTGGTAAGCCAATTTGACCCAACATAGAAGCTAAAGTTACGAGCATCCAGTGAGGTTGTTCACCGTGATGAGCTCTTTGCATAGCCCAGCCACTCATTAGCATTGTGCGATTAGCATATATTGTTTCAGCTAAATTTTTGATCACACTCTCTTTTAGGCCACAAATTTTTGATGCCCATTTAGCTGATTTTGGAGTTTTATCACTTTTACCTAGTAGATATGGCAAGAATTTATCAAATCCAGTTGTATAGTTAGCTATAAATTCTTTATCATATTTACCTGTAGTATATAGGTGATGTGCCATACCAAGCATCATAGCTGTATCTGTATTTGGTCTTGGTGCAATCCATTTGGCTTTATCGCCAAAGAATTTACCAGTTTCACTCCATAATGGATCGATTATAATAATCTCTTTGCCGCTATCTCTTAACTGCTCAAAATATTTAAACCCTTGATCATCTGTAGCGCTCCATGCAATTCTTAGCGTTGAGATCGGATTCATACCCCATAAAACTACAACTTTTGAGTGTTCTAGTACTACTGGCCAGCTAGTTTGTTGCTCATAAACTTCAATACTTCCAACTACATGTGGCATAATAACCTGACTAGCTCCAGTTGAATAATCACCCAAGGTTCCTACAAAACCGCCACTTAAATTCATAAATCTATGTAGCAAAATTCTAGGATTGTGTAATTTACCACTACTATACCAACCATAACTTCCTGCAAATATGCTTTGCATACCTTTTTGTTCTCTTGTTTTTTTCAGCTCTCTTGCTACTAGCTTAATAGCATCTTCGTATTTTACCTCTACCCACTCATCTATACCTCTTAATTCTGGTTTTGGACTATCTGGGTTTTCTAGGTAGCTTTTTCTTACCATTGGAGCTGTTATTCTAGTTTTATATACCAAATCCGCCATTGTATCTTGAAGCGGATTTGGGATTTTTGATAGAGTTTGATATGGCTTAGAGCTTATAATTTTACCATCTTTTACTGTAGCTTTTAGCATACCCCAGTGAGCTGCTGTGAATATTTCACCATTTTTAACCACTTGTGTATTTGGCCCAGCAAATAGATTGCTAGGTAGCATTGGAGCAAGACTTAAAGCAGCACCTAATTTTAAAAATTCTCTTCTATTTGTTTTCATTTTACATCTCCTTTTGAAGCTTTTTGTAGATATTGAATTATTAGCCATTCATCTTTTTTATCAATTGGCGTGCGTGATAGCATTGATTTAAATAGCGATGGCCATTGATTTGGGTTATATTGACTCTCTTTGTGCAAATGATGACAGATCGAACAGCTCTCTTGATATGTCTGTTTAGCTCTATCTAGCATAGGTTTTAGATCTTTTTCTAGGTTATCTTTTGTAGTATAGGCTATTACTTTAACCTCGTCCCACTTACCAGTCTCGCCTTTTTTGATTATCTCATATTTTGGCATTTTAGTTTTAGCAAATGATAATGCTATAATACGCTCACCATTACTATAATATATAACATTTGATGCAGCAGGATTTACAAATCCCTTTAGGCTAAATTTGATCTTATCTCCTGATTCTTCGATTACATCAATGCCATTTGTTGGCAAAAGCTTACCAGCGATATCTTTTGAGTCTGGGGCTAGATATACTGGCTTGACATCTGTAGGGTATAGCATGCTAGCGCTAAGCGTACTAGATACGAGTAGGCTAGCCAATATTAACTTTTTCATCCTAAATCCTTTTAAAAAGTGATTGTATAATTATAAGCTAAAATAAAGTTTAAGTTTGTCAGATATGTGACAGATAGAATTTATATTGATTGTGCTAAGCAAAGCGGAATTTGATTTAGGCTTTGATAATTTAGATTTAATATTTGTCATAGTAATTTTTATCAATTACCCTAATTTATAAATCCATTTTAATTGATAATATAAAAAGCTTGATATATTGTATATAAACCCTCGCAATGACTAAGCATTGCGAGTAAATTTAAGCTATTAAAGATTTTAATTTAAGCTACTGTAGTAGTCTTAATATATTTTGTTGTACAGCATTTGCCTGGCTCATAGCGTAGCTTCCACTTTGGGCTAGTATGTTAAATTTAGAGAAGTTTGCACTCTCACTAGCAAAGTCTACATCTCTTATTTGAGATTCAGCTGATTTTACATTTACTTGGGTAACTGTAATATTATTTATAGTAGCTACTAATTGATTTTGTACTGAACCTAGGTCGGCTCTTAACTTATCTAGAGTTTTTCTAGCTGCTTCAGCTACATCTATCATAGCTTGAGCACCACCATAGGTATTTACGCCACCAGCTTGGTCTACTTCTTGATTGGCATTAGATACGTTACCATTAAAAAATCCCATTGCTTTAGCCATTGTAGCACTAATTGTACCAGAGTTCATATATTTAAGATTTACCGATGTTTGATTATATGCCTTGCTAGCGTTAGCCGCATTAGATATTGCAGCATTGCCACTAAATACATGAGAAGCGATTAATGACATATTTTGTAGGCCTATTTTGATATCTCTAGCGTCTTGGCGAATGAAAGTCAATTGACCTAAATATGTAATACCTTTTTCTGAAAAATTACCTTTCACGCCTCCAGCTATTGTAAATGTGGCGTCAGAATGTGTATCTACATTAATAGCTCTACCATCTTTAGCAGCTAAAACTAAGCGACCATTTTGCAAACTAGCCTCTACTCCGGTTTCATCTTTTTTAGCGTTAATTGCAGCGATTAGAGCATTGTCAGAATCATTAGCTTTTACAGTAATATTTCCGATTGTTACGCCATTAATTGTTAAATCTTGTATTGTACCAGCACCAACAGCTTCTGACATAATCTGAGTATTATTAACTTTAACTTTTACACCAGTTTTATCTGAAACGCCATTCATCATATCAGCTACGGCTTTATAGCCATCTTTTGCTAATACCGTACCAGCAATTGCTTGAAATTCATAACCATTAGGATATCCATCAACACCACTAAGTTTTACTGTTAGGGTTTGAGCTGATAAAGTAGAGACAGTAGATACAACAGTATTAAAAACAGTCTCAAACCTAGTATGCCCTATAGTATTTGAGTTTGTAGCACCTATGCTTACTTTAGCTGTTTCATTACTATAAGCACCAATTTGGAAGTTTTTGTTTGAAAAATTTCCATTTAGTAGCTGTTGGCCATTAAAGCTTGTAGTAGTAGCTATCATATCTAGTTCTTCAAGAAGTCTGCTAATATCGTTTTGTAAAGCTCTTCTAGAATCAGCATTTTGACCATCTTGTGCTGCTTGAACAGCTTTGGTTTTAATAGTATCTAGTATTTTAATCTGTTCATCCATAGCTTTATCAGCAGTTTGAACAATACCAATTGCATCATTACCGTTAGATATGGCTTGACCTAAAGAGCTAGCTTGGCTTTTTAATGAATCAGCAATAACAAGACCTGATGCATCATCAGCTGCTGTTTGAATTCTAAGACCTGAGCTTAGGCGACCAAGTGAGCTAGTAAGCTCTCTATCTGTGATTTGTGAGTTTGCGTGAGCATTCATCGCTGCGATGTTAGTATTTATTCTAAAGCTCATAACTTTTCCTTTGTGTTAAGATTTCCCTATAAAACTTAAATCCATTTAGGGGTTGTTTTTATTATATCGAACCAAATATTAAAAAGTTTATATATGGGGGGGGGATTTTGATAAATTTGAAGAAAATATTGCAAATTTTTAATAAATTTGAGTAATTTATAAAATTTAGATTATATATTATAGATTTAGGCTAAGTGATTTTATAATTTTTAGAGTGGAATTTAGATTGGATTAGGTGAGATATTAAATATTATGGGGGTGTAATTAAATTTGTGGTTGTTGGGAGGTTAATGGGTTGGCTATGGGATAAGAGTGAATTTGATAGTTTTTGGTTTATAGATAATTTTAGGTTTTAGCATTGGATTCACCCTAGCAAGATTGGGTTGTGCTAGGGTGATCACAGCATTTATCTATACCTTAATGCTGCTTGATGAATTTGCCATAAAGCATTTTCTAGTGCCACATTCATAGCATTCATTGCAATATTTTCACTACTCGTAGCATTATTTAAACCATCAAAGCTTTTTTTAGCACTAATTATCTCATTTGATATTACTTTTCCATTTTGGCTTAGTTCTAGTGCAATCTGAATAAATGCATATCTTGGTTGAATACTCATTTCAGTAATATTTAATCCCATTTGCAAACTTGCATCACTACTTAATTTTAAATGGCAATTGCTATTTAAATATAATACCAGTGCTTTTTTTAACATATCTTTGGGACTAGCGATATATTTTGCATTATTCATTTTTGATACATTTATACCATCTTTTGTAATAATATCACGACTATTGTAACCATCTTGTACTTTGATATAGGCTAAATTTAGCATCAAATCAGCTCTTCTATCGCAAATTTGAGTTGCATTGCTATCGTTATTATATCCCAACTCATAATAGCTTAATTTTGGAGCATCCTTGGCTAAACATCCAGACATCAATACGCCAAACATCACTGCTAAAATAGTGCTTTTAATCTCTACTTTTAAAGAAAAATTCATAAGGGTTATCCTCCAAATTATTTAAATTATTTTTTATTTGTTCTGCTAAATCATTTAGTTCATCTATGCTTTGCTGAACGGACTTAATAGTTGGCGCTAGCATAGTTTTAAAATCGATCTGGCCACTACTTATACGCTCATCGATATTGTTCCATGCAGTATTTATATCGCTAATACTCTTATCTAAATTAGCTGCGAGTCTATCTAAATTAGCACTCTTTAAATCTTGAGAAACAATATATAAATTATCGATAATTCCATCGATTTTATCCAAATTCTTATCGCTTGCGATAACATTCATTAGTGAATTTATTTTATTGATTGAATTTAGCAATTTATCTAAATTTTCTTGCCTTAAGGCTTCATCGATTTTGCTAGCAATTTTATCTAAACTTACGGTTAAATTTGCCGTTCTTGAGCCTATTTTATCCAATAAACCCTCACCTAAGCTAATTTGAGCTCTTTCATTTTTATTAAAAATTCTAGCCGTATCGCTACCTTTAGTAATATTTATATAAGCAATTCCACTAATACCTGAGCGTTCTACAATAGCTTGACTATCAGTTTTAATAGGCAAATTATCATCTATACTAAGCCAAATCTCAATCGTTGCTGAGTGTGGATCGCTAAAATATATATCTCTTATATGCCCTACTGGTACACCTATAAATCGTACCTCACCATCTTTTTTAAGCCCATTTGGTAGCTCTTTTGTAACTATATAATAATCCCTTGTTTCCTTGCTATTATATCCTTGCATAAATAATAAAAATATTCCAATAAACCCTACAACTAAGCAAAAAAATAGTCCAGCTATAAAATATGAATTTTTATTTTCCATCTCCTACCTCATCAAAAATAGATCTTTTAGGGGATTATCTTTAAATGCTAAAGCCTGTTTTAAATCCCCTTCAAAAGCGATTTTTTTATTATCCACTATCAAAAACCTATCCAAAATATTAAATATACTATCTACATCGTGAGTCACCATCACCACAGTAATACCTAAGCTATCACGCAGCTCACATACTAGTCTATCCATTGCTCTAGCACTGATAGGATCTAGACCAGAATTTGGCTCATCTAAAAATAAAACTTTAGGACTAAGTGCTAAAGCACGAGCTAAAGCTACTCTTTTTTTCATTCCACCGCTTAACTCGCTAGGATATAGACTCATTGCATTTGGCTTAAGACCAACTTTTATTAACCACATTTTAGCAATCTCATCAATGTCGCTTGAGTCAAATTTGCTATACTCTTTTAACATAATTGCAATATTATCTAATACACTCATATTGCTAAAAAGTGCACCAAACTGGAACATAACACCCATTTGTAACTTAATATTTTGTTGTTCTTCTTGTGTAGCTCTCCAGATATCAACGCCGCCAATTTTTACACTACCACTAGCTGGTTTTTTTAAAAATATCATAGTTTTAAGTAGTGTAGTTTTACCACTTCCAGATCCACCTAAAAGGCCGTAAATTTCACCGCTTTTTATATGAAAATTTGCTCCTTCATGTATTACTTTGCCACCATATGTAGTTACTATATCTTTACAAACTATCATATTTTAAGCTCTGTATAAATCACTGAAAATAACGCATCTAAAGCAATAATCCAAAATATCGCATTTACCACGCTTTTAGTAGTTAGCTCACCTACGCTACTAGTACTCCCACTAACTTCAAATCCCCTCATACACCCAATCAGCCCTATCATTGCACCAAAAAATGGCGTCTTAAGCATTCCAACAAAAAAATGCCGTAATTCTACACTCTCTTTAAATCTTTGTAAATATTCATAAAAGCTAAAATCTAAATAAATTTTACATACAATCATCTGAGCAAAAATACTAATAGCATTAGCCAAAAATACTACTAGTGGTACTGCAATTATCAGCGCCATAATCCTAGGCATAACAATAAATTTAAATGGATCAAAGCCCATTGTATTCATCGCTTCAATCTCCTCAGTTATTTTCATAACTCCAATTTGCGCTGTATAGCTAGATGCAGAGCGTCCAGCAATCACAATCGCAGCAATAAGCGGCCCAACCTCACGCAGCGTCATAATACCCATAATATCAACTACATAAATACTAGCTCCAAACTGGCTAAGCATACTTGCCCCTTGATAGGCCAACACTACTCCAATTAAAAAACTTGTAAGCCCTACAATTCCTATAGCCCCAAAACCAGCGCTAACTATATGATTAGATAATTCAGCAAACCGAATTTTAGTAGGTTTTTTAATCCCATCTAAAAGTGAAAATAAAAACTTACCCAAAAATATACAAAAATTAATAATATTTAGCCGTATATCAATAAATATTTTGCCAATTTTCTCAAGTGAATTTATACTGCTTGGTTTATAAATTTTTAGCCCTAAAATATCATTATCACGTACTAAAGCAAAGATTTTATCAAATTTATCATTTGAATTAATCAGCTTAAAATCTCCAAAATTTTTTGAGATAAAAATTGCCATCGCATAATCAATATGCTCTAAATTTTCTAAATCTAGCTTATCTATTTTTAGTTTTTTTAACTCTTTTAGTTGGGATTTTGGTGCTTTATAATCCCAAATTCCAATAAGCTTAAGAGTGGTTTTATCTAATTTAAATTTCCCCATTTTAATTGCTTTAAACTCTTAAATCAACCTACTGATCAAAAAGTCCTTTTTCAGACTCACTCATTATATGTACTGGTGGTTTTTTGCCAAACATTTTATAAGTTTGATCGCTTAGAATTCTACCTTTAGCTGTCCTTTGGATATATCCATTACTTAGTAGATACGGCTCTATAACATCCTCTATGGTTCCCTCATCTTCGCTTAGTGCTGCCGCTATAGTAGAAAGCCCAAGCGCACGAGTAGAATAAGCTAAAATATTTAGATATTTCAGATCCATCTCATCAAATCCAAGCTCATTTACCCCTAAGCTATCAAGCGCTATTTTAGCTCTTTCGTGGCTAATTTTGCTCTCATCAGCAACTTCAGCAAAATCACGAATTCGCCTAAGCAACCTAAGAGCGATTCTAGGCGTCCCACGACTACGCCTTGCTATCTCTAAACTAGCCTCTTTACTAGCCAATTTACCTAGTTTATTAGCCGCTAAAGAGATGATTTGAGCTAACTCATCAGCGTTATAAAATTGTAATCTAAATTGCATCCCAAAGCGATCACGAAGTGGAGCTGAGATCATCCCTGCTCTAGTTGTAGCTCCAATTAGCGTAAATTTAGGTATATCGATCTTAATCGTTTGAGCCGCTGGCCCACTACCTATTATAATATCCAAGCGAAAATCCTCCATAGCCGAGTAAAGCACCTCTTCAATAGCTGGGCTTAGGCGGTGAATTTCATCTATAAATAGCACATCACCCTCTTCTAAATTTGTCAAAATCGCTGCTAAATCTCCACTTTTTTCTATCATTGGCGCTGATGTTATCTTGATATTTGCGTTCATCTTAGAAGCAATTATATGAGCTAAAGTTGTCTTACCAAGTCCTGGTGGCCCATAAAACAAGGCGTGATCTAGGCACTCACCACGCTTTTTAGCCGCTGCGATAAAAACCTCTAAATTCGCTTTAATCTTATCTTGACCGATATACTCATCAAAATTTGAAGGCCTTAAGCTCACTTCATATTCAGCATCAAAGCTAACTTTCTCAATCTCTACAATCCTATCCAAATCCTAGTCCTACAAATCAAATTTATCAAATTTCGCACCCATTTTTTCATAATAATACGCCCCGCCCCTAATCTCCTTAACCGCCTTAAATCCATGCTTTTGCAAGAGCTTTAAAGCCTCTTTAGAGCGAGTTGCCGTAGCACACATTAGATAGAATTCATCATCTTTTTTAAATACCTTCTCCACAGAGCTTACAAATAGCGGATTTACCTTGCCACTTAAATTCGCATAAGTTATCAAATGCGACCCATCTAAAATCCCAAATTCCAGCCATTCACTAGGCAACCTGATATCTACTATTTTGCTATTTGGTATATTCATATTGACTACTTGGGAATTTAATATTTCTTACTTCATCAGCGTAATTTTTCATCGCTTCACGGATCAAATTCGCCCCATCCATATATCTTTTAACAAATTTAGGCCTAAACTCATCATAAAACCCAAACGCATCACTCCACACAAGCACCTGCCCATCACAGCTAGCACCAGCCCCAATCCCGATAGTAGGCACTTTAAGAGCTTTTGTTATCTCTTTGGCTAGATCACTTGGGACACCTTCTATTAAGACCATTTTCGCCCCAGCAGACTCTAAGGCCAAAGCATCTTCAAGGATGGATTTTGCCTCACTCTCATCCTTGCCAGCAACTCTATATCCACCTTCTTGGCGTGAGAGTTGAGGCTTTAAACCTATGTGAGCGATCACAGCGATTCCATTTTCATTTAATAATTTTATTGTAGGCGCTATCTCTTTTGAGCCTTCTATTTTTACAGCATCGCAAAGGGTATTTTTGTAAATCTTCACAGCATTTTTCAAACTAATTTCTGGCGTGATAGTAGAGCCAAAAGGCATATCCACAACCAAAAACGCCCTTTTAGCACCCCTTTGAACGGCTCTTGCGTGATATATCATCTCATCAACACTTATCCCCAAAGTCTCATTAGCACCGCCAAAACTCATATTTAAGCTATCACCTACTAAAATCATATCAGCATAATCATCAAAAAGCCGAGCAAACAAAGCATCATAGGCTGTTATCATAACGATTTTTTCTCTATTTTTCTTAGCGATTAAATCAGTGATTTTTATTTTTTTCACGCTTTTCCTTTAATTTTTTGAAATATTTTACTAAATTTAACCTAAATTTTGTTACAATTTGGCAAAAAATCAAAGAGTAAATGATGGGTTTATTAAAAGAGCTAGAAGCAGATTACGATCTAGACATTATCGAGGACTATTTAACACACTTTGGCGTGATGAATGGATTACTCGATAAGCTCATTGTAAATTTGGGTAGGAATGATAAATTTGATGCTAGTAGCTATGAGCTTAATAGAATTTTTCACAATATCAAAACTGCAAGCCAATACTTAGAACTAACCCCAGTAGTCAAACTAACTACGCTGGCTGAAGATATCACAGCAAAACTAAAATCTAAGCGTGGAACAGGTGCGACTGCTTCAAATGAGATTATCGACTGGCTACTTTTAGTAGCTGATCAGATGCAAGGCTATTTAGATGATATAGAAAACGATGAGATATATTTAAGAATTCTAAATCCCAAAATCATCGCTATCCCTAATGAGATATTTAATTAAATTTTAAGACAAATTTGAGTATTATAATCGCCTTTTTATGGGGGTGACTTGGCTTCGACAGGAGTAGTGAGGTCACGGTGGCATGCAGCTTTTGGCATAGCTTAAAAAGCCTAAATAAAATTAAACGCAAACAACGTTAAATTCGCTCCTGCTTACGCTAAAGCTGCGTAAGTTCAGTTGAGCCTTGCTATTTGGCGATACTATCTAGCTAA
Organism: Campylobacter sp. P0109; assembly: GCF_002138755.1. Taxonomy (NCBI): domain Bacteria; kingdom Pseudomonadati; phylum Campylobacterota; class Epsilonproteobacteria; order Campylobacterales; family Campylobacteraceae; genus Campylobacter; species Campylobacter sp. P0109. The sequence goes on along the minus strand of NZ_MJKK01000004.1, from coordinate 144,643 downwards.
ATCAGCGAGTAATCTTAGATAGTGTAGCTTTGCTATTTGACGAGTAGTAAGGTGAAATTTAGTCTTAGCTTGGCTAGTTGTTTTGGGAAGTGAGCACGGCTGGGTGAAATCTTCACTTCTGCTAAGCATGTAGAGGCTGTGGGTTTGTTATTTTTGGACTGCGGTTCGATCCCGCACACCTCCACCATTTTTATTTTTTAAGTTTTAATCAATCTTTTACAATTCGTTTCAAATCCCTTATATTACTTATTTATGATACAATAACACATTAAAAGGTGGTCAATATGAGCTTAAATACAATATCAAACACAGGTGTTAATATACAAGAGAAAGCAACTGTTATCTGGAATGTAGCAGATATGCTAAGAGGTCCTTTTAAACCCCATGAGTATGGCTTAGTTATTCTACCTATGACTGTAGTTAAAAGATTTAATGATTGTTTAATGCCTACTCACAATAAAGTACAAGAAGATTATCAGAAATATAAACACCTAGCTGTTATAGATGGCTTCTTAACTACAGCTTCTGGTTATAAATTCTATAATATAAGCAAATCACATTTGATTCATTATTAGCTGACCCACAAAATATTGAAGCTAACTTTAAAGACTATTTGACTGGATTTTCGTCTAACATTTAAGATATCCTAGCTAAAACTGAACCTAAAATATTTAATGATATATTCCCTAATATATTTAATAATGTCGCTCAAGAAAGCTATAAGCAATCACAAGAAGCATACACTTCATTATTCCAAGATTTAACAAAATATAATACTATTATGCAAGTATTAGCAGATTATGTATATACTCAGATGAGAAAATAGCTATATTATTTAGCTGTGATAGTTTAGGTAGCGATCTAGATGCGGTATATTCTTAACATACTGCATCTATTTTACTTTGCATTACCATTAGATATTAAAATAATAAATTAAATAAAAATATATCGACTTTCAAGCCAAAATAATATAGATAATTAAAGATGAAAAAATATTAATCAAATTTGAACAATATAATTTTTATTAAAAATACTGCTAAAAACTTAAAAAAGGATTTGGATAAAGGTAAAATTTCTTTAAGTGGCGGACAGAGAGGGATTTGAACCCTCGAAGCCCGATTAAGACTTGCACCCTTAGCAGGGGTGTGGTTTCAGCCGCTCACCCATCTGTCCTAAAAAGAGCTGAAATTATACAAGCTTTTTACTTAAAAACCGCTTAAATATGCTCTAAAATCCTTTGAGTAATCTCTTTTGGACTATTTGCTTTATATATAGGCCTGCCAACTACTATAAAATCAGCTTGATTTTGCACCGCAGTAGCTATATCAGCTACTCTTTTTTGATCTGCATTATCCTCACCAAACGGCCTAATACCTGGCGTTAAGGTTAAAAACTCTCTGCTAGTAGCCTCTTTAATAGCTAGACTTTCATATACTGAACAGACCATTCCATCTAGGCCGCTTGCGTATGCCATCTGTGACATATTTACTACGCTTTTTTTAATACTAGAGTTATACACGGCTTTAAATTCACTCTCATCAAAGCTAGTAAGAGCTGACACTGCCAATACTAGTGGCCTACTAGGCAAAGCATTTAATCTATCCATTACTGTTTTCATGGCTACTACTCCAGCACTAGCGTGAATATTTATCATATCAGCACCAACTCTAGATACCACCTCGCAAGCATCTGCCATAGTGTTTGGTATATCATAAATTTTAAGGTCTAAAAAGATCTTAAAATCACTAATGCTTTTTAACTCTTCTATAAATTTTGCTCCATCACGCAAATAGGCTCTAAGTCCAACCTTTAGCCATAAATCAAGCCCTTTAAGCTTTCTAGCTAGTGCTAGACACTCATCTTTTTGCGCCATATCTAATGCGATACAAAGCTTCACTTTTTATCCTTTGCGATAGCGTCTAAAACACCATTTATAAGTTTGATAGAAGATTCACTGGCTAATTCATTAGCTAGCATCACAGCCTCATTAATCGCAATAGCTGAGTCTATATCACTATATCTCATCTCATAGGCTCCAAGTCGTAGAATTTGTCTTTCTACGCTACCTATCTCGCCTATTTTCCACTTGCCAAGATAGTTATCTAGCTGTTCATCAATGCTAGATAAATTTTCTAAAATACCATTATATAAGCTGATTGTAAAGCTCTTTTGGTCGTTTCTTATCTTTTTTTCTTCTAAGAACTCATCGCTAAAATGCTCCATCTCGCTACCCATCTCCTTAGCATATAGCAAACTAACGACGCACTGTCTTACTTGATGTCTAGTAGCCATTTTATCCCTTTAAATTTTCATACAAACTAAGCAACTCAATAACTCCAGCCATTGCTTCAAAGCCTTTATTTCCAGCTTTTGAGCCGGCTCTTTCTATGGCTTGTTCTAGATTATCAACTGTTAATACGCCAAATGTTACTGGCTTAGCGTATTTTAGCGTTATATTTGCTACGCCTTTAGTAGTTTCTGCGCTTACATAATCAAAATGCGGAGTAGAACCACGAATTACAGCTCCTACGCATACTACAGCGTCGAATTTGCCACTTTCTAAAGCTTTTTGGAGTGCCATTGGTATCTCAAATGCACCAGGAACTAAGATTAAAGATAGATTTTCTTCTTTACCGCCATGGCGTAAAAACGCATCTTTTGCACCTTCTACAAGCCTATCAGTTATAATATGATTAAATCTAGCGTTGATTATAGCTATTTTTTCACTGCCTTTTAGGGCTAAATTGCCTTCTATTATATTCATTTTAACTCCTTATATTAATTTTAACATTATTACACTAAAAACTATCAAAAATAGATAAACTGCCTTTTTGATACCTATCTTTTCTTTATTAAATATTACTCCAACTCCAACAGCTCCAACAGCTCCAATCCCAGTCCAAACTGAGTAGGCTACTGACATTGGCAATATATTCATCGCAAAGCCAAGCAGACTTAAAGATATTCCAAAAGTTACTACTACAAGCATAAAAAGTGCAATCTTTTTGATATTTTGACTTTTTGCCATTTGATTTAAAAATACGACGCCTAAAACCTCACAAACTCCAGCACCAAAGAGCGCAGCTATATATATCACGTTTCACTCCTTTTAAGCCCTAAAACGCCGATAATAATAAGCAAAATAAATAAAATTCTAAGGAAACTAATGCTTTGATTATTAAAATAGTTTGTAATTATCTCGGCACCTACGATGAAAATTGTCCCAAATCCAATAAACATTGTATAAGCTATACTTGCGCTAAGATATTTAAAGCTCATCATAAATGCCCAAAAACTACAACAAGCAAGCAAAGCAGTAATCACCCATTCAAATGGTGTATTAGCATACTTTAAGCCATAAGCCCAGCCAGCTTCAACACTAGCTCCACTAATGACCCAAAAAAATCCTTTATTATTCACCTAAAGCGTCCTTGATTTTTTTGATCTGTTCTAAATTTGCTTTAAGAGCTTCAAGATTTAGCATATTTGGCCCATCGCACATAGCCTCACATGGATTAATATGCGTTTCATAGAAAAATCCATCCACACCCACAGCAGCTGCTGCCCTAGCAAGATATGGTACAAATCTGCTATCGCCACCACTTGTAGCGCCGTTTGCACTTGGCATTTGTACGCTATGAGTAGCATCGAAAACAACAGGCGCAAACTCTCTCATAATAGGCAAACTTCTCATATCCACTACTAAATTCCCATAACCAAATGTAGAGCCTCTCTCGCATAAAAATACTCCATTATCCCTAGCAACTTCATAGCCAAATTCGCTTACGCCACGAGTCTCTAAGACCTTTTTAACGCTGTGTTTCATCGCATCAGGGCTTAGGAATTGACCCTTTTTGATATTTACTATCGCTTTGGTTTTGGCTGCTGCTACTAGCAAATCTGTCTGGCGACATAAAAATGCTGGTATCTGCAGGGCATCTGCTACTTGCGCTGCTGGCTGGGCTTGATAGCTTTCGTGGATATCTGTTAAGATTTTAAAGCCAAATTCGCTCTTAACTTCATCTAAAATTTTTAAACCCTCATCAAGTCCTGGCCCTCTAAAGCTACTAATACTTGTGCGATTAGCTTTATCAAAACTAGATTTAAAATAAAAATCTATCCAATCTAAATTTGCAAACTCTCTAAGCTTACTAGCAACCTTAAATACCAAATCTCTACTTTCTATTACGCAAGGTCCTGCTATTAATATCATTTTTACACCTTAAATTTCATTTTAGCTATGATTATACCCAAATATTGCTAAATTACCGCTCACGAGCAACTAAAATTCCAGCACCAATAATCATTACAATACCTAAAAATGCCCACGCACCAGGCAAAGAATCGCCCAAAATTAACCCAAAAATCATACTAAAGATTACATCGCTATAGCCTACAGCTGCTACAACTCCTGCTTTTTTACTTGCTGCATAAGCTTTGGTAAGATAAATTTGAAATCCAGTAGCTAATAATCCCATTAATATCACCATTACCCAGCTAGTTAAACTAGGCATAATAAATGGACTGATTAAGAAGTCTAAATCTGGCCTATAATAAAAACTTCCTATAATCATAGATAATAAAGGCATAGCACTCCCACATAGCATAAATGATAATACAATAGCACGAGTATCATAGTGCTTTCTAAGCCCTCTAATACTAGTATAAGCAAGAGCCGCACCAATTCCACTAAGTAGGCCTATATATTCATCTTTGCTTACGCCAAGAGTTGGTTCAATAACAAATAAAATTCCAATAAATCCGATAAAAATCGCAAACCAGCCTAGATAGCTAAGTCTCTCTTTGAAAATAAAAGCAGCCAAAAGTGCTGTAAAAATTGGACTAGTCTTAGAAAATGTAAAGGCTGTTGCAAGGTCTATATGAGCAATATTGTAAAAAAATGCATACAGCCCAATTGTCCCAATAATTCCACGAAAAGCAAGTAGCCAAAACTTGCCACCAGCTTGATGAAGTGGCCTTTTATAAATCATCCAAATTATTAGCCCAAGTCCTATGATATTGCGAAAAAATACAATCTCAATAGAACTTAGCTCGCTGCTTAAAATTTTAGATAATGCTCCAGTCCCAGCAAAAAGCAAAGAGGCAATAAGCATATAATAAATACCCAAATGGCGAATTAAAAATCTGTTATATCTCATTTTTATTTTGTATCCGGTTTTACTTTAAATTTTTAAAATAAAATATTAGTTAAATTTCATTGAATTTAAGATAAATATCACAATCAATCATTAAGCCCAATTTACTTTCGTACCTTACATGGATTACCATAAGCTATACTACCACTATCTATATCAGATACTACCACGCTACCAGCTCCAATAGTTATATCTGATTTGATTTTAATCCCTTGAATAATACTCGAACCAATCCCTATCCAAGTACGCTCACCAATATTTACACCGCCTGCTAAAGCCACACCAGGGCAAATATGCGCAAAATTGCCGATTATGCAATCGTGTTCTACTATAGCACCACTATTTATGATAACACCATCTCCAATTATACTATTAGCATTGATAATAGCCCTAGGCATTACCACGCTTCCAGTGCCAATTTTTACACTAGTGCTAATAATCGCACTTGGGTGGATGAGTGTAGCTAACTCAAATCCACTTTCAACTACAAGCCTTTGAAGTCGCTCCCTAGCTATAGTATTGCCAATAGCTATGATTATAGGATATTTGGGCAATTTAGGGCTAAATTTCACTCCGTTTACATCATCTAAAAATATTAAATCATTATAACCATTTATACGAGCTATATCAGCTACAACTTTAGCGTGACCACCATTTCCATAGATATACAAACTAGTTATTGCCACTAAATTTCTCCGTAGTTACCATACCATCTTTATTTATTCCATCTTTTTTTATAACCTTTTTAATAGTTAAAAAAGCAATTTTAATATCTAAATTTAGACTTAGATTATCAGCATAATATGTATCAAATTCAAATTTTTGCTTCCAACTAATAGCATTTCTACCATTTACCTGCGCAAGGCCTGTAATTCCTGGACGGACATTATGGCGACGACTCTGTTCTTTAGAATATAGTGGCAAATACTCAACTAACAATGGTCGTGGCCCAATAAAACTCATATCGCCTTTTAAAACATTAAAAAGCTGCGGAAGCTCATCTATACTAAGCGCTCTAATCCTCTTTCCAAATTCTCCAAGTCGAACCTCATCGCTAAGCAAATTACCATTTTCATCACGAGCATCACTCATAGAGCGAAATTTATAAATTTTAAAAATTTTAGCATTTTTACCGGGTCGTGCTTGGGTAAATATTACAGGTGTCCCAAGATGTTTTTTAATCGCAAAATATGCCCACGCCATCACTGGTGCAGTTAAGATTATTAAAATTAACGCCCCTAAAATATCAAAAATCCGCTTAAAAAAATATCTATACACTCGCAATTTCCTTATAAAACTCAATATATTTTGCCGTAATTATCGGCTGATTATAGTGTTTTAGTACAGTATTTCTCGCATTTTGCCCCATCTTTGTAGCTTCTTTTTCATCATCGAGCAACTTAGATATTTTTATAGCTAAATCATTAGCATCTCTAGCTTTACAAATTAAACCATGCAAACCATCAGTTATTGCTTCCTTGCAGCCATCGCAGTCGCTTACAACTGATGGTTTTGCCATACTCATTGCCTCTAACACCGTACGTGGAAAACCCTCTTTATAACTTGGTAAAGTAAAAAGATAGCACGATGAAAGCATATTGGCTACCTTATCACTCCAGCCTATATGACGCACATATGGTGAGCGTAAAAACTCCTCATCTAGACTAGATGTATTACCTAAATCACTTGAACCTACAAATACAAACTCACAATCTTTACGCCCGCTTAAGATCTTAGCTGCTTCATAAAATTCCATCACCCCTTTATCTTTTAACGCTCTAGCTATCATTAAAACGATTTTCTTATCACTTTTAAAATCATATGGCGTTACTTTTTGTGGGTCAAATTCACTTGCATCTACTCCTACACTTTTAATTCGTTTTATCTTGTTTTTTTGGATTAAGTGGCGGCTTAACATATAATTAGGATCTGAATCATTGACAAAAATCGTAGCCCTTGATAGTCTAAATGTGATAAAATATAGCCCTTCAATAGCTACTCTTATAAGCCTACTTTTTAGAGTATTGGATATATAAAAGCTACCTAAGCCCTCTACTAAATTTATCACACATTTTACGCCTGCTTGCTTAGCTGCAAGTGTCCCAAATACATTTGATTTATGTGCTGATGTTTGGAGCATATCTAAATTTAATCCACCTAAAAGTCTAGCTAAATTTGCTGTATCTTTAAAAACTTTAAGAGGATTTAAACTAGCCTTATCAATATCATAATGCACTAGTCTAAACTCAGCACCAATAAGACTACTATACTCTCCCTTTGGCGCAATAGCAATCACTTCATGCCCAAGCGCCTTTAATGCTCTCATTATTGGCAAACGAAAGTGATAAATACTCATATCTGAATGAGATAAAAACCCTATTACCACGCTCTACCTTTTAAGTTTATATACTTTAGCTGCTGGTTCTAAAATAACAGGCTCAAATGGTGTATCAGCGTAATTTTCTAGCACAAAAAGCTGAACATAGCTACTATTAAACATCTCCCTATCCATTATAACAAATCGCCCATAATCAACCATATAAATCAGATATATATCAGCTAAATTATCTATATTATGAATAGTTTTATTTAGCTTCATATTTTCATCATATTTAGTTTCAATATAACTATTTACCCTAAATTTCTGCCCACCTAGCTCAATATGCGTAGCATCATTTGAGATAATTATACCATTATCTAAAGCAATTCCATTTTGGGTTTGAGCAAAATTGGTCGCAATGACAAAAAATGGTTCAGCCCACTCCTTGCCATTTAGTAGATCAAGACGACTAAATTTAGCTACAACTGGGAAAATCCCCATCATTCTATCAGGTAAGAAATAATATATATCACGACTCTTTAGAGGCAGACTAAAAGTCTCTTTTTTAATATCACTTAAAAATTCTCCAAGCTCGATATAGTTATAATCTTTTAAAATTTGCTCTAAATTCTTACCGCCAAAGTTTTGCGTATAGCCTTTTTCAGTATATTCAACCTCTAATCGTGCCATATTAGCAGAATTTAATGGTGGCATAGTTAAAGCATAACTAACTGCATAGTTTTCTCTACCTAAATGTTTACCACCATCAATTAATGTTTTTGTATCGCTATAATATCTAATCGCATAACCATAATCCCACCATGCCAAGGTATAATCATCTCTTTTTGCAATCTTGCCAAGCTTATCTAAAACATTCACTTCAGTTTTAAATAGTACGCTTGATGGTTTGTAATAATATATATGAACAATAGATGGAATCAATGCTACTACTGTAATAATAAAAGCTATTAAATTTATCTTTGCTATTTTGGCTCTTTTGAGTAAATAATATAATAAATATCCAAATCCCATCGCCACAATCGGTACAGCATAAATTGTAAATCTTAGCCCACCTTTAAGTGCTAAAAAACCAAGACCAATCATTGGAATAGCTACTAAAAATATTCTAAATTTAAAACATAGCAAAACATAGCCAATTACACCAGCAATAAACACACTCCAATGTCCGCTAATACGCTGAGTAAATAGATCTAAATCAATTCGCCCAGATTCCATAATTGTTTGATTAACATTATAAAAATAAAATGATACTGAACTACTATCACCAAGACTTCTAAATAGATAAAATTTAGCCTGAAACCATATCGGATTTAATCCACCAAATATAACAAATAGCGCCAAAACAGATACAAAAAGCCCAATCATAACCCTAACGCTAAGTAAATTTGCCCTAAAATAAATCAAGCCAAAAAGCGCTATAATTAGCCCCAATCTAACTGCATAAGGCGCAGCAGTAATAGCTAAAATCATAAATAAAATCGCTTGATAATTCTTTAAATTTCTACGTTCTAAAACTACAGTATAAATAGCATAAAATAGCGTTATAGCCACGCATAGTGTATAGCTAGATGGATACCACCAATTATATGTCAACATTGAAAGCGAGATAACTAAAAAAGATATCAAATCGCCTTTAAAATGTAGTCTGATTATTCCCCAAATAGCAAAAAGTGGTAAAACAATTACCAACATATCAGTATCATAATATCCAGCCATTGTGCGATTGTAGTAGCTATTTGCGATTGATGCAAGGAGACTAGCAACGAAAAATTCTTTAACATGGCCAAATTCTTTGCCTATTAAAATCATTGGCACAACAATAAGCGAGGCTAAAAATATGCTTAAATAGACCATAATAGTCTCTAAGCTAAATGGCAAAACCTTACAAAGCAAAAATGTCAATGTAGAAAGCGGAGTACCATAGTAGCTAAGATCGTTTGGCTGGTGAAATCCAGCTATCATATCTCTAGCGCCTTCAGCATAAGCATATCCATCATTTGTGCTAATCATCAACTGATTATTCCAAATAAAATCGCTATAACCTCCAGCCCACAATACCCACTCCATACGGCATAACAAAGCAAAAAGGTAGGCAATAATTATAAATATTGAAATTTGATATCTATTTAGAAGCTGCATATATCTCCTCTAATTCATTTATAAGATTTTTAGCTATTATTTTTTTGTCAAATTCTTTAGCTCTTATGATAGCGTTTTTTTCATAATATTTTACAAAGTTTGGCTCATCAATAGCTCTTTGCATAGCTTTTTGTGTAGCATCTTGATCGCCTACAGGAACCAAATAACCCCACTCATTCTCCCCTATTAGCTCTTTTGCTCCACTTTTATGCTCACTTGTAATTACTAGCTTACCGCACGCCAAAGCCTCAATTAAAGCATTTGAAAATCCCTCAAAAAGACTCACAAATACAAATGCATAACATTTTGATATATATTTATATGGATTATTATCAAAGCCAGGTAAAAAGACTCTATCTTCTAAATTTAGCTCTTTTATTAGATTTTCAAGTCTAGAGCGCAAAATTCCATCACCTAAGATTATTAAAGATTTATCACAATTTTTAAGTCTAGCATAGGCTCTAATTAAAAGTTCATGATTTTTACCACTATCAAGCCGCCCAACACTTAAGAAAAATTCACCCTTAAATTCTATAGGTTCACTAGATTTACGAGCAATATCATCAAGATCAAGTGCATTATATAGCACTCTCATTTTACGCTCATCAATGCCAAAATTATCCCGCAAATCGGCCAAATTACCAAGACTATTTGGATAGATAAAATCACCTTTTGGATATAGCCATTTAAGTAAAAATTTACTAATCCTAGACTTTAGTGTATCATTAGCATACAGTACCGATGGTGTTGAACACTCATTTAACACTAATGGGCGTTTATCTCCTAAAATCCTAGCTAAAGCTGCAACATAACAAGGGCGATTCATCCATACAAAATGCAAATCCACATCAAGTGCTAGGCAAAGTCGCTTATATTTTAATGCCAAAAATGGTAATTTTGCAAATTTAATCAGTCCATTTTCAAAAGGCTTAGAATTCTCCAAATAATATATTTTAACATCATGTGGGATTGGGTAGGCTATGCGATCATTCATTAAAATTAGATAAATCTCATAACGCCCTACTAGCTCTCTAAGCAGATTTGACACCACACGCTCAGCTCCACCGCCAGCCATTGAATATATAAATACTGCTAATTTTTTCATTATTTTCCTTTTAATTTACCGATTAATTCACTCCATTGGGAAATAATATTTTGTGGAGTAAATTTAGTTAAATTTATATTTTTTACCAAATTTTCTTTTAAATTCGGATCGCTTAGAACTTCACTTATGCATTCACTTAGCGCCTTAGGGCTAAAATCTTTAGCAATTAAAGCGTCCTTTCTATGAGATAAAATCTCCATAGCTCCAGCTGTGGGTGTAGATATTCTAGCAACTTTATAAGCTGCAGCTTCATTTAACACATTACCAAAAGCCTCACTAAGGCTAGGCAAAACCAAAATCTCAGCCCTTTGATAGAGAGTCTCAACACTCTTAATATGACCTAAAAATTCAATATTTAAATTTAAATTTTTAGCTAAATTTTCTAAATTTTGTCTTTGAGACCCCTCACCTGCAATAGCGATTTTATAATCTTTTAACAAATTTTTATCTACAAGAGCTAAAGCGTTTAGATATAACTCATAGCCTTTTACTGCTTCAAGCCTACCAACACTTAAAATAAGTTTATCTTTTTTAGCTAAATTAACACCTAAATTTGATGAAATTTTAGCTAAGTTTTCAACCATAAATAGCGGATTATATATTATTTCACAATGCTTAACAAAACTGTAATAATCTTTATCTCTTTTACTTAAAACCACTAATGCATCGCAAAATCTATAACTAAAATTTCTAATTTTTCGCCAAATTTGCGAACTTAGTAAATCATAACTCACATGTTCAGTAGCTATAATTTTTTTTCCCATAAATGCTGTGGCAATTAGCACATTTATATTGGTTTGATCCATAAAAGTGATTATAATATCAGGTTTTGCACTCTTTATATAGGATCTAATTTTTAAAAATTTACTAAATTTACTTAACCAGCCTTTTTGATTATAAATATCTAAATGAGTAAGCTTACCACTAATTTTATAGTGGTTTTGATTCTCTTCAAAGTAGATGGTCTCAATCTCATAATTTTTACTTAACTCACGGCTTAAAAGCTCTACTACACGCTCAGCTCCACCATTTCTAAGTGCAGAAATTACTAACATAATTTTCATTTTAATACTCTATTTATAAGATTTAACCACTCTTGAGTGATATTTTGAGGCATAAAACTAGCTCTATTTTTATAGCCATTTTGAGCAATTTTAGCTCTTAAATTCTCATCTTGTATAGCCAAGTTTAGCTTTTTAGCTAGACTTTGTGGGGTAAAATCGCTACTTATTAGCCCATTTTTACCATCTTCTATTAATTCGCATGCGCCAACTGTAGGCGTAGCAATTCTAGCAACCTTATAAAAGCACGCCTCAATTAATACATTTCCTAACCCTTCGCTTCTTGAGCTTGAAACTATAATTTTAGCTCGCTTATAATAGCTTGATATATCGCTTACGCTTCCTTTGAATTTAACTCTATCGCTTTTAAACTCGCTTTTAAATTTTTCAAACTCACTTCCATCTCCACAAATCTCCACACTAAAATCCCCAATATTGCAAAATTTAAGTGAATTTAAAAATATATCGCACCCTTTTACACTCTCAAGTCTACCAACAAAAATTATTAAATTTTCTTTTTTACTTTCATCAAAATCAGCACCAATCTCTCCAAAAAATGGATTATAAATCACCGCACGATTTTTGACATATTTATAATATTCATAATCGTTTTTGCTTAAAAGTGATAAAGCATCACAAAATGGATATAGTAATCTTTTAGCCACTCTCCACTTTAAAGATAAAAAGCTATGCTCGCTATGTTCTGATATTATTAGCCTCTGTTTTAAGCCTAAATTTGCCATTAAACATAATAAATTTGTACTATCCATAAAGCTAATTATAAGATCAAACTCACCACTTTTAAAAATCTTACGCAATACAAAAATCTTGCTAATTACTCTTTTGAGATTACCTAAAATACCGCTATTTGGTAAGCTTAAGCTTACTACACGCACTTGCTCATCAATCTCATAAAATGGCGCCTTGCTATCAAATTTAAAAATAGTTATTTCATGCTTAGAACTTAAATTATTTGCTAAAATACTTAGCACCCGTTCTGCTCCACCAAATCCAAGCGTAGAAATCACAAATCCAATCTTCAAAAACGCCCCCTAATTTTAGCTATAAATATCGCCCTTTGTGCCAAATTAAATATCATAACAAACCCTACTAAATAACCAAGCCCGCTCATCAAAGTACAACAGAGTAAAAACTCCAGCCAATTAGTTACACTTAACATATTTGAAATAGGATAAATTATTCCAGTGATTAAAGCAAAAACAGCAAGACATTTTATATAGATTGGATAAAATGTACTTAGTTTTAACCCCAAATTTGCCCCAGCATTTGCAATATCAAACAGACTAATCTTAAGCGCAATTCCAATGGTTATTACAATTGCTATCTCTTTGAGTCCAAACTCAAAAAAACTAAGCCCAATAAGCTGTATACAAAATACGCAAACAGCCATAAATAGCGTTACAAGTGCTGGTTTTTTAAGTTTATCAGTGATCAAATTTATGCTAATTAATGGACGTGAACTAGCAAAAATAATAGATGGTACAAGCGAAATTAAAACTAGCTCATAAATAAATTCAATCTCCTCTTTGCTCTTAAATGGCAGCCAAAGTGTATAAAACTCATCAGCTAAAATCCCAAAAGTCGCAATCAATGGAAGCGAGACAAAGCTTACACTCTTAATAGCTAAAATAACCTCATCTTTAAGAGGCTTAGCGCCTGCATGCAAGGCAACCAGCCGTGGATTCCACGCTACTGCAGTAGTAACTACAAAACTCTCAATAATCATAGTAACTGAGCGAGAAAGCGCTAGTATCCCCATACTAAATGCACTAATAAAAATATTAACCAAAAGCAAGCTAGCGCCACTAATAAGCACTTGACTAAGCATATTTAAGCTATTAAAAAGCCCGCTTCTAGCTAAAACATAGACAAATTTTGTTCTAAAAAGCTTGGAATTAAAGTGTAAATTTAGCCCAAATTTATGATTTAAAAATAGAGCACTAAAAAATACAAAAATTGAGGATATTAAAGCTGCAATTGCTGTGTAGTAAATCATAGCCTCAAACGCCCAAAATAACCCTAACACGCACCCAGCATAAATAGCAGTGGATATAGCATTGCGAATAGAGATTAAATACATCTGGTTTTTAATAAATGCATGCACGCTAAAAAGTGCATTAAATAGCCCAATACTAAAGTTGATAAAATATATTGCCATTGTAGCTCTTACATCGTTTAAAAGGGCCTGTGATATATTTATTATTGATTGAATTTTAACCAAAAACACAAACGAAACTAGCGCAACGATAAGACTAAAAATCAGATTAGCTACAATCACTGAACTATAAAATTTGCTAGCCCTAGCAAAATTGCCTTTATGATAGCTAGAGGCAATAAATCTACTAGCTACAGAGTTAATCACAAGTGTTAAGATAAATCCATAATTTACCAGCGAATTAGCAAGTGCTAAAAATCCATAAGCTTCATCGCCTAAAACACGCAAAATATATGGAGTAAGAAAAAAATTAATAGCTGTTTGTAGAGCAAAAACAATAATAGTTGTAAGCAAATTTAGATACATAACGGGCTATTTTTCCTTGAATATTTGGATAGATTTAGGTTGAATTCTAACTAAATTTAAATAATTCTTTGCTTTAATCAAAAATTATTAAAGTTAATAAATCTAAATTTAATATAAAAAATGTTAAATTTAGCACAAAAAATTTAAAAAACAAGCCCATATTTTGCCTAACTTTAAAAATAAATTTTGCAAATTTTTACTAAAATTTAGTCTTAAATTTAAGCCAAATTTGGGTAGCATTACGAATTCTAAAATTATCAAGGACAGTCTTATGGATTATTTAGAACTAGCTCATAAGTATCAAACACCGCTTTATGTGTATGATTTTGATCATATTACTACTCAATATGAGAGATTAAAAAAGGAATTTAATGCTAGAAAGTCACTTATTTGCTACGCTGTAAAAGCCAATTCAAATTTGAGCCTTTTAAAGCATATTGCTACTCTTGGTGGCGGGTTTGATTGTGTGAGTATAGGCGAAGTAAAAAGAGCCTTGCTAGCAGGCGCTAGTAACTATAAGATAATTTATAGCGGAGTTGGAAAGAGCGATGAAGAGATTAAAGAGGCTTTAAATTTAGATATTTTAATGATAAATTTAGAGAGCTTTGCTGAGATGCAAAGAGTTGAATTAATAGCCAAAGAGTTAGGTAAAAAGGCTAGAATCTCAGTTAGAGTTAATCCAAATGTAGATCCAAAAACTCATCCGTATATCTCTACAGGATTACATGAAAATAAATTTGGTGTTAGTATAAATGAAGCTAGGAAAATTTATCTACATGCTCATAGAAGTGATAATCTAGATCCAGTTGGTATTCACTGCCATATTGGAAGTCAGCTAAGTGATATTAGCCCAATTATTGAAGCAGCAAATATTACTAGCGATCTATTAAGAGAGTTAAGAGCAGCTGATATAAATATTAAATTCTTTGATATAGGTGGCGGTATTGGCATTAGATATAGTGATGAAAATGAGCCAAATTTATATGAATATGCTCAAGGAATTTTAGCAGCACTAAAGGGTCAAGATGTAACCATCGTATGCGAACCAGGTAGATTTATAGTAGGAAATAGCGGGGAATTACTCACTCAAGTATTATATGAAAAAACTAATGGTGATAAGCGTTTTGTCATTGTCGATGCGGCTATGAATGATCTTATTCGTCCAAGTTTATATGAGGCTTATCATGAGATAATAGCATTAAAAGATGGAGATAAAACTAATTGTGATGTAGTAGGCCCAATTTGTGAAAGCGGTGATTTTTTAGGTAAAGATATCGAGCTTCCAAGCCTAAATCATGGTGACTTGCTTGTGATTAAAAGCGCTGGGGCATATGGATATTCAATGTCTAGTAACTACAATACAAGAGGCAGAGCTGCACAAGTCGCTATTGAAGGCGGCAAAGATCGCTTAATAGGCAAAAGAGAGAGCTTTGAATATATGATACAAAATGAGAGAGAGTTTATATAATGTATTTTATCGATGTTCAAGGAACCTTAATAAGCGATAGCGATAAAAGTCCAATTAATGGCGCTTGTGAACTACTTAAGAAATTAAATCAAAAACAAATTCCATATGTAGTTATAACAAATAATACAAAAATTAAAAGTGATGAGTTTTTACAAACGCTAAGAGATAAAGGATTGGCAATAAAAGATGGTGCTTATTTAGATCCATTTTGTGTATTAAATAAAACTATTTCACCTTGCCCTGTGGCGCTTTTTGGAGCTAATGAGTTTATTTCTACTATGCAAAATATAGGCTACACACAAGATTTTAGCAATCCAAAAGCAGTTTTAATAGCTAGCTGGGATAAATTTAGCTTTGATGACTTTGCTACTATCAACGAACTTGCCCTAAAAGGGATAAAAATTATAGCTATGCATGAGACTAGTATCTACAAAAAAAATGGTAGATTATATCCAGGAGTTGGCGCTATTGCTAATATGATTAGTTACGCTACTGGAGTGCAATTTAGCAGTATTGGCAAGCCAAGCTTAGGATTTTATACAGCTGCGCTTGAGCTTTTAAAATTGCAAAATCCTAAGGCTGAATTTAAAGATATAACAATAATTAGCGATGACGCAACTGGCGATCTTTATGGAGCTAAAGAGTTGAATATGAGTACGGCTTTGGTTTTAAGTGGTAAAATAGATAAAAGTAGTGCCACAAATTTAAATAGAGATAAAATTGATAATATATATGATGATGTGAGTAAAATTTGGGAGATTTTAAAATGAGCATTGATGAGTTAAGAGTTGGCATCGATAAGATTGATAATGAGATTTTAGGCCTACTTAATCAGCGTATGGAATTTGTCAAAAAAATTGGCGAATTAAAGGTTGGTTCAAATGCTCCAATTTACCGCCCAGAACGTGAAAGAGCAATACTAGAAAGATTAAAATCATTACCTAATAATACTCTAAGCAGCAAAGCTATCGAGGCGATATATTTAGAGATTTTTGCTGTTAGTCGTAATCTAGAACTACCACAAAAAGTAGCATTTTTAGGCCCAGTTGGGACCTATACACATCAAGCAGCTGAGAGTAGATTTGGGGCAATGAGCAGCTATACGCCAATCAGTTCTATAGAGGGTGTTTTTAGGGAACTTAACAATGGTGAGGCTAAATATGGAGTTGTACCAATTGAAAATAATACAGAAGGTGCTGTGGGGATTACCCTTGATTGCTTAAGAAAATATGAAAATGTAAAAATCGTAGCTGAAATTTATATGGATATTCACCATAGTTTTGTTAGTTTAAATGAGAATTTAAGCGATATAAAAAAGATATATTCTCATCCGCAAGGCTATAATCAGTGTCATAAATTTCTAGATGATCATAATCTAAATTCAATAGAGTTTATACCAACTAAATCAACTGCTCAAGCTGCCTATTTAGCCTCACAAGATCCTAGTTCAGCAGCAATCTGCTCTAAAATAGCCGCACATATAAACAAAGTGCCAATAATGTTTGAAAAAATCGAAGATAATATGGCAAATAGAACAAGATTTTTTGTACTAAGTGATTTTAAAAATATCAAAAGTAGCTGCAATAAAACCAGCATCCTAGCACTCACTGCTCACCGTCCAGGCGGCCTTGTAGAGCTGCTTAATATGTTTAAAGAGGGTGGAATAAATTTAACCAAGCTTGAGAGTAGACCAATCAAACAAAAAGATTTTAAAACGGTATTTTATATAGATTTTGAGGGGCACATCGATGATGAAAATGTCGAAGCAGTGCTAAAAAATGCTAGCCAAAACGGACATGAGATCACCTGGCTGGGTAGCTACTTAAACCAAGAAGGACAAGAATGAATTTCAATTCACAAATATCAAATTTACCAATATATGAAGCTGGCAAGCCAATCGAGCTTGTTATTAGAGAGTTTGGCATTGAGCCACAAAATGTAGTAAAACTAGCTAGTAATGAAAATCCACTAGGCTGTTCACCGCTTGCACTTGAAGCTATGAAAGAGTCAATCAAATGTGCAAATTTATATCCAGATGATAGCTATTATGAACTTAAAGAGTCTTTGGCAAATTTATATCATGTAAGTAGTAAAAATATTGTAATTGGTAGTGGTAGCGACCAAGTAATAGAGTTTATCATGCACGCAAAGCTTAATCCAAATACAGCAATGCTAAGTGCAGGTGTAACTTTTGCAATGTATGAAATTTATGCTAAACATATTGGGGCTAAAATTTATAAAACCTCAAGTGCTACACACAACCTAAATCAACTAAAAGAGCAATATCTAGCACACAAAGATGAGATAAAGGTTATATTTTTATGTCTACCAAATAACCCACTTGGTGAATGTTTAGATGCTAATGATGTATATGAGTTTATATCTAGTGTTGATAGTGATACTATTGTAGTAATTGATGGAGCATATATGGAGTTTGCTAAATTTAAAGATAGCAAAAAAGCTATAAATCCAAGTGATATAGTAAAACTAAATAACTCTATATATCTTGGTACATTTTCTAAAGCTTATGGATTAGGCGGAATGAGAGTTGGCTATGGTATTGCAAATGATCAAATAATTACTGCCATTAGCAAGCTTAGAGCGCCATTTAATATTACAACTCCTAGTCTAGCAGCAGCCATTGCAGCTATTAAAGATCAAGCCTTTATAACGCAAACTTTAGAAAATAACTTTAAAGAAATGAAAATTTTTGAAAAATTTGCTACTGAAAATGGGATTGACTTTATTCCAAGTTATACAAATTTTATTACTTTTAAATTTGATACTAGTAGAGACTCAACTCAAATTTGTGATAATCTACTAAGACAAGGTATAATTTTGCGTAATCTAAAAAGCTATGGATTAAATGCAATACGCATAACAATAGGTACCAGCAAACAAAATATAAAAGTTTTAGAAACTCTTAAAAAGGAAATTTAATAGATTATGGATTTTAAAGCTCTTTTTCAACAAATTAGTCAAGTCGTTCAAAATCTAACCAAAAAGCAAAAAATTGTAGTTATTAGCTCTGTTGTTTTGGTTATTGGATTTTTGGTGTTTTTGACTCTATTTAGCAGTAGTAATAAAAACCCAGAGGCTGAGTATGAAGGCTATAGCGTATTATTTCGCAATGTTGATCCTACTATATCTTCTCAAATTATCAACGAATTAGAGGCTCAAGGCGTAAAATATAAACTAGCTGATGAAGGTACGATTTTAGTTCCTACAAGTGATGTCTATCGCCAAAGAATAGCCGTAGCTAGCCTTGGCATAATGGGTGATAATAAAAAGGGTTTTGAAATTTACGATACACAAGATTTTGGAGCAACCGAAAACGAACAAAGAGTTAAATTCCAACGTGCAATTCAAGGCGAGCTATCTAAAACCATCGAAAGTCTAGAGCCAATTGATAAGGCTAGTGTGTATATAGCTTTTCCTAAAGATAGCGTATTTACCGAGCGTCAAGTCCCACCAACAGCTTCAGTTGTAGTAAAAATTAAAGATGGCGCTAAGTTAAATCGTAGACAGATTGATGGAATTAAAAGAATCGTAGCTGGTTCAGTTCCAAATTTAAAACTAGAAGATGTAAAAATAGTAACACAAGATGGCGTAGCACTTGGCGATGATGAGATTGCATTAGAGAATGAATTAGTAGCTGCACAAATTAAATATAGAAGCCAATTTGAAGATTCATATGAGAGAAAAATCATTGATATGATTGGCAAATTTATTGGCGGAAAAGATAAAGTAACAGCTAAAGTTAGCATTGAATTTGATTTTTCAACCAAAGATAGCATAAATGAGATTTATGATCCAAACTCAGTTATTAGAAGTGAGCAAAATATAGAAGAAAAAAGGGAAGGTAAAGAGCCAAAAGATGTTGGTGGTGTGCCGGGTGCAGTTAGTAATATCGGCCCAGTTCAAGGTTTAGAAGATAATAAACCAACCGAGCTATACTCCAAAAATGTCGCCAATACCAACTATGAAATTTCAAAACAAACAATAAAAGTAAAAGATCAATACGCCACGATAAAAAGAGTAACCGCAGCCGTAGTCGTAGATGGAAAGTATGAATTCCAAACCCTTGAAGATGGCTCACAAGCTCAGACTCCAACCTATATTCCATTAAATCAAGATGAATTAAACTCAATAAAAAGTCTAGTCCAGCAAGCAATCGGATATAATGCTGATAGGGGCGATGAAGTTACAGTAAGTAATTTTGAATTTAGACAAACTGGCAAAATTACACAGGTAACAGGCTTCCAAAAAGTTGTAGATACATATTTTAAACCAATTGTACCGGTATTAAAATATCTAATAGTTTTAATAATTTTATATGTATTTTATAAACAAGTTATTACTCCATTTCTTAATAAAATGCTTGAAGAGTCTAAAGACGAAGGTCTTGAGCCGCTCTCACATGAATCTACTATCCAAGAAGAAGCCGAGGATACATTGGAGAAATTCAAAGCTGCTAGAAAACGGGTTGAAGATGAACTTGGAATTGGTGAGAATTTTGATGAAAATGAGCTTAAATACGAAGTTATGCTAGAAAAACTCAAACTCATTGCCACTGAAAGAAGCGATGAGATCGCTACATTGTTGCAAAATATGCTTAAAAATGATACTGGATTTAACTCCAATAAGGAATTCTAATGAAGCTAAACGAAGAACAAAAGGCAGTATATGAAGATTTGAGCATGGCTGAAAAAATAGCCATCTTGCTCATTCAGCTAGGTGAAGATGTTACTACGATGCTTTTTGCGCATATGGATATAGATATTATCACTGAAATCTCAAAATATATTGCCACTGCCAAAACTATCGATAAATCAATAGCAGCTGCAGTGCTAGAAGAATTTTATGTAGTTAGTCAGTCTAACCAATATTTACAAAGTGGCGGTATCGAATATGCTAAAGAGATTTTATTTAGAACATTTGGTCCAGAAATCGCTCAAAAAATTATGGATAAACTCCAAAAATCACTCGAAACCACCAAATCTTTTGGCTATCTTGGCCAGGTGCGACCTCAGCAGTTAGCTGACTTTATCGTCAAAGAACACCCACAAACAATCGCTCTAATCGTAGCCCATATGGATTCATCAAGTGCTGCTGAAACCCTAGTTTATCTACCAGATGATATTAGAAGCGAAGTTGTAATGCGTATGGCAAACCTAGGCGATATTAGCCCATCTGTTGTCAAACGTGTTTCAACCGTACTTGAATCCAAGCTTGATAGCCTTACAAGCTATAAAGTTGAAGTTGGTGGACCAAGAGCTGTTGCAGAAGTTCTTAACCGTCTTGGTCAAAAAGCAAGCAAATCTACAATCGAAATTATTGAGAAAAATGATCCGGCTCTTGCTACGATCATTAAAGATCTTATGTTTACATTTGATGATATTAGCTCTCTTGATAACAATGCTATTAGAGAAATTCTCAAAGTTGTGGATAAAAAGGTACTTATGGTTGGTTTAAAAGGCAGCGGCGAAGAGTTAAAACGCAAATTCCTAGCCAATATGAGCCAAAGGGCAAGTGAAGCATTTATCGAAGAGATGCAATTTATTGGTGCTGTACGTGTAAAAGAGGTTGAAGAGGCGCAAAGAAAAGTTGTAGAACTAGTTCAAAAACTAGCTGAAGATGGAGTATTCCAAGTCGGCGTAAGCGAAGAGATGATAGAATGATAGCAAGTAGTGTAATACATAAAAACAACGAAGAGCATATAGTCGAGCCATATAGATTTAAGGTTTTAGCGCTCCAATCAAATGAATCACCAAAAGAGCAACCAGTCAAGGAGCCAATCCAAGATACAAATAGCGATGCAAGAGATGATTTTGAGTCAAATACACAAAATACTGAATCAAGCTCAACTCCAGCTCAAGAGTCGTCAAATTTAATAGAATCAACATTTATTGAAGAGCTTTTAAAGCGAACTGATGATCTAAGCGGTAATATCGTTAAGCTTCAAATGCAGATTGAACATCAAGAGAATGAATTTAAAATTCGCCTAGAAAATGAGACTCAAAGAGCCAAAGAAGAAGGGTTAAGAGAAGGACACGAACAGGCTAAAGCTGAGTATGATGCAGCTTTAAATGAAACTAGCAAAAAGTATTCAAGTTCCATTGATAAGCTCGATGAGCAAACTGCTAAACTTGAAGCTTTACTAGCAACTAGCCAAAGTGAAATCGCAGCAACTGCTATTGAGATTGCTAAAGAAGTAGTCTTAAAAGAGATAAAAGACAGCTCAGCTCAGATTGCCTTAAATATCGCTAAAAGCTTAATTGATGAACTAAACCAAGCTACAACAATTGAGATAAAAGCCAACCCAAAAGATTATGAGTTTATAAAATCAAATTTAACTCTAAAATCTAATATAAAACTTAGCAGTGATGAGGCTGTATCAGTTGGTGGTGTAATCGTTCTAAGCGATATAGGCAATATCGATGGCAGCGTAATGGCTAGATTTGAGAAAATTAAAAAAATATTAAGCGAATAAAATGAATATAAAATCTCTAAAGCTAGGCGAACTAGAATCTCTAGCCTGTGATATCAGGGAACGAATTTTAAGTGTAGTTAGCACCAATGGCGGACATTTAAGCTCAAATTTAGGAGTTGTAGAGCTTAGTATTGCGATGCACTATGTATTTAATCCCCCAAATGATCCATTTATATTTGATGTTAGCCACCAAAGCTACACTCATAAGCTCTTAAGCGGGCGTTGGAATGAGTTTGATAGTTTGCGTAAATTTGGTGGAATTAGTGGATATACTAAACCTAGCGAGAGTGAATATGATTATTTTATAGCTGGACATAGTTCTACATCTATTAGTCTTGCAGTAGGCGCTGCTAAGGCTATTAAGCTTAAAAACGAAGATAGATTACCCGTAGCTCTAATCGGCGATGGGGCATTAAGCGCTGGGATGGCGTATGAAGCTTTAAATGAGCTAGGCGATCTTAAATATCCATGCGTTATTATCTTAAATGACAATGAGATGAGTATCTCAAAACCGATTGGCGCTATGAGCAAATACCTATCACAGATGATGGCGGGGCCATTTTATCAAAAATTTAAAAGCAAAATTAATCAACTTTTAGAGCTTATGCCAGACTCAGCGGCTTATATGGCTAAAAGATTAGAAGAAGGCATTAGACTCATTACTCCTGGAATGTTTTTTGAAGAGCTTGGATTAGAATATATAGGTCCAGTAGATGGGCATAATATCAAGGATTTAATCTCAGCTTTTAGCGTAGCAAAAAATATGAAAAAACCAGTTATAGTCCATGCTCAAACTATAAAAGGCAAAGGCTATGAGATTGCCGAAGGCCCAAAAGAGAAGTGGCATGGAGTAAGCCCATTTAATCCGCAAAATGGTATAGCACTACAAAAATCTAGTCAAAAAAATGCTACTGAAATTTTTAGCAGTTTACTTTTAGAACTTGCTAGTAAATATGATAATATAGTAGGCGTAACAGCTGCTATGCCTAGTGGCACAGGACTTGGGGCTTTGATTGAGAAATTTCCAGATAGATTTTGGGATACTGCAATTGCAGAACAGCATGCAGTTACATCTATGGCAGCAATGGCAAAAGAAGGCTTTAAACCCTATATTGCAATATATTCAACATTTATGCAAAGAGCCTATGATCAAGTCATTCATGATTGTGCTATTTTAAATTTACCTGTAGTTTTGTGCATGGATAGAGCTGGCATAGTAGGAGAAGATGGTGAGACGCATCAAGGAGCTTTTGATATTAGTTTTTTAAACGCTATACCAAATTTTACTCTTGCAGCACCTAGAGATGAATTAATGTTTAAAGAGATTATAGAATTTTCTTATAGTTTTAATTCGCCACTTGCTATTAGATATCCTAGGGGAAATTTTGGGCTTAGTGATGAGTTTAAACCAGTTAAAGTAGAGCTTGGAAAATCCCAAATTTTATCGCAAAATAATGAAAATGTCGCATTTATTGGATACGGTAATGCGGTAGCTAAAGCATACAAGGTGGCTAAATTTTTAGACATTAATCCTACAATTATAGATCTTATCTTTATAAAACCACTTGATAAAGAGCTGCTTTTAAACCTTGCTAAAGAGCATAAAAAATGGTATATTTTTAGCGATAGTGCTAAGCGTGGTGGGGTTGGCGAGATTTTATCTGGATTTTTGCAAGAGAATAATATTAAAGATGTAAATATTATAAGCTTTGAGTATGAAGATAAGTTTATAACGCATGGATCTATAAATTTAGTAGAAAATAGCTTAAACATCAGTATTGAAGAGATTGCTAAAAAAATCATACTTTAAACAAGATAGGCTAATAGATAAAAAATATTAATTAATAAAGTTGAATTTAAATATTTTTTGGATAAAATATGCCCATTTAATTAAGAGGAAAAAAGTATGGATTACATGGAGCTTTTAAAACAAGCCAAACTTAAAGCCACTCCACAAAGACTGTGTGTGTTAAAAATACTGAGCAATCACACGCATCCAACTATAGATGAGCTTTATGAACAAATTAAAAGCGAATACCCATCTATATCACTTGCAACAGTATATAAAAATCTAAGTACCCTTATAAATGAAAATTTAGTAATTGAGGTTAATAGCCCAAACCAAAAAGCAAAATATGATATTTACGAGCAACAACACATTCATTTAGTATGTAGCAATTGTGGCAACATTACAGATATTAGCGCCAACGATGCGCAGATGATCTCATATCAAACCCATCTAGAACAAAAGATAGGTAACTTAATAAATAGATTAAATATCGTTGCAAATGTCTCAAATTGTTCAAAGTGTTGCTAAATTTAAAGCCCTAAATACGGGGTTTTAAAGCTATATTTTAGTAGTTTTAGTGTAAAATTCTTCACTTTTATTCAAGGAAAAATTTTGCAAAATATCAACTATTTAGAAATCACATCCAAACTCCCAAAAATAGGCAACAAAATGCTATATTTTGGTATCGATATTAGTGCTTATGATGGGGTTAGATTGCTAATTTTGCAAAAGCTCTTTTTAATTGATGGGCTTAGAAAACTCTACCAAAAAGATAAAAATAGTGCGATTTTGGCTATAATTGGAAAGCATTTAATAGAAATAAACTGCCTAATTAATAGCTTTGATTTTATATTTGATAAGCTTGTTGTTGTTAAATTTAGCAAACTTCTAGATCAAATTTTACCGCTATTTGAACATTTAGGCCAAATTTTAAAAGGGCAAAATGATTCTGAATTAAAAGATATTTTAGCTCAAATTCAGATATATTTTGAGAATGGGTTTCAATCATTATGCTTTGAATTGGAGATTTTTTTATACGATACACACTCATTTTACTGCATTAAAGAGTGTAAAATTTCTTCATCATCAGCATATGCAATCCGCAAAAGTATAGTAAATTTACGCCAAGAAATTAAAGCCAAAACCGCCTTAAATTCAAACACTCTAAGCGAACTTTTTGTGCTTGTTAATGCATTTTATCAGATTTTTGGATTAACTAAATTTGAGCAAAAACTCTCAAAAATCACAAATTTAGTCTATAAATTCAAAAAATCCAACCAAAAAGATAGCAAATCAATAAATAAAGAGTTAAATAAAAAGCTAAAAAAATTCGATAAAAAGCTAGCTAAAATCTCAAAAAAACTAAAACCATACTATCAAAAGGAAATCTAGTGCAAAACCAAGAAAAAATCATAGATATGTTTAATGAAATTGCGCCCACTTATGATAAAGCTAATAAAATATTAAGCTTTGGAATCGACGCTTCTTGGAGAAGCTCAGCCTGTGATCAAGTTTTAAAAAATTTTAACTCCTCGCTAAATATTGCAGATGTCGCTTGCGGCACTGGAGATATGATTCAAGCATGGATTAATAGCGCCAAAAAAGCAAATTTAAAAATTGAAAAAATTACCGGAATTGACCCAAGTAAGCAGATGTTAAAAGTAGCCAAAGAAAAGCTCCCAAATTGTGAATTTAAAGAGGCAAAAGCTGATAATACAGAATTAAACCCAAATACCCAGGATATAGTTAGCATAAGTTATGGTATTAGAAATGTTGTAGCTAGAACTCAGGCTTTACATGAGTTTAATAGGGTTTTAAAAATTGGCGGATATTTAGTTGTTTTAGAATTTACCAAAAGGGATAAAAGTGGCCCAATAGCAAAGATTAGGGATTTTTATCTACACAATATTTTGCCTGCAATCGGTGGATTTATAAGCAAAAATAAAGAGGCTTATGAGTATCTACCTAGAAGCATTGAAGGTTTTTTAGACTCAAATGAGTTTTGTCGTGAACTTGAAGGAAGTGGTTTTGAGATGGTGATAGTTAAAGGGTTTAGTATGAATATTAGCACTATGTTTATTGCTAAAAAGGTTAAAAATATATGACAGTAAGCGATCTAAATGAGTCGGCTAAGGCGTTATTAGAGTCGCACTTTAGCGTAGTTGAAGTTGAAGGTGAGATAAGTCGCTTAACAAAACATAGTAGTGGTCACTGGTACTTTACGCTCAAAGATGAGAAATCTGCCATCAGCGTCGCTATGTATAAATTTGCTAATCAAAATATAAAATTTGAAATAAAAGATGGAATGAAAGTTACGCTAATTGGTAAGCTTTCAATCTATAGCCCAAATGGTAGCTATCAGTTTATCGCTAGTCGCATTATTCCAATTGGTGTAGGTGAGCTTGAGCTTGCATTTAATCAGCTCAAAGAGCGTCTAGCTCTTGCTGGTTTATTTAATAGAGCAGATAAAAAACCACTACCAAAATATCCAAGCAAAGTAGGAATCATTACAAGTGCTAGTTCTGCAGCATTTGCTGATATGTGTAAGGTTATTAGTGATAGGTATGTTTTGCCTAAGTTTTATCTATTTAATTCCTTAGTTCAAGGAAATAGCGCTCCAGCAAATTTAATTAAGATGTTAAAGCTTGCTGATTCTATGGAGTTAGATATAATTGTCATTGCTAGAGGCGGCGGGTCTAAAGAGGATTTGTGGTGTTTTAATGATGAAGGCTTGGCTTATGCAATTTATGAAGCAAAAACGCCTATTATCTCAGCTATAGGGCATGAGATTGATTATAGTATTAGTGATTTTGTAGCTGATCACAGATCGCTTACACCCACTGCTGCGATGGTTGATCTCTTGCCTGATAGTAATGAACTTCATCAAAAACTTGATATTTTTCAAAATACTCTTGAAGCGATTATATCATCTAAATTCAACAAATGTGAAAGCTATTTAAATTTAGCCAAAGCACAGATAAAATCTAAAGCAATAGAACAAAAAATCAACTTAGCTACTCTTACTTTAGATAGTTTTAAGTCAAATTTAGATAACTTTTTACATAAAAAATTTAATTTAGCTCAATCAAAAATTGATAAATTTGAGTTAGTTTTTAAAAGACAAGAGTATTTTTACAAGGTAACAAAAAATATGGCACATATTATAAAAGATTCGCAAATCATCTCATTATCTGAGCTAAAAAGCGGCGATGAGATTACTATTAGTTCACAAAATTTATGCAAACAAGCAATAATAAAATAAGGGGATAAAATGAGTAGAGTTTTAAATTTTAGTGCTGGTCCAAGTGCGATTCCATTAGCAGTTTTAGAGCGTGCACAGGCTGAATTTACTAATTATCATGGTCTTGGCTTTAGTATTATGGAGGTTAGCCATAGGGGGAAAGTTTTTGAAGAGTTACACAATAACGCCATTGCTAAACTAAAAAGTTTTTATAATATCGGCGATGATTATGCGGTGCTATTTTTACAAGGTGGTGCGACTTTGCAATTTGCTCAAATTCCGATGAATATTTACACTGGTGGCGTGGCCGAATATGTAAATACCGGTGTTTGGACGCAAAAAGCAATCAAAGAAGCCAAAATCCAAAATATCAATTACAAGGTAATAGCAAGTAGCGAAGATACTAAATTTGATCACATTCCAAATTTTAATTTTAGTGATGATGCTGATTATGGTTATATCTGCTCAAATAACACGATTTATGGCACACAATACGCCACACTTCCAAGCCCAAAATGCCCACTAGTAGTAGATAGCAGTTCTGATCTTTTAAGCCGTGAAATTGATTTTAAGGCACATAATATCGGTCTGTTTTATGGTGGAGCACAAAAAAATGCTGGCCCAGCTGGTATAACTATTATTATAGTTAAAAAAGATTTAGCCGCAAGAGTTAAAGATAGCGTTCCTACTCCGCTTCGTTATACAACGCAAATAGAGGCTAATTCACTAGCTAATACACCTCCAACATTTGGAATTTATATGTTTGATTTGGTTCTTGATTGGATCAAAGATCAAGGTGGTTTAAATGCTATAAATGCTGTAAATGAGCAAAAAGCAGCTGCTTTATATGAACTTATAGATAATTCAGATTTTTACAAAGCATTTGCAAAACCAGGTTCAAGAAGTTTAATGAATGTTAGTTTTGCTACTCCAAGTGCTGAACTTGATGGAGCTTTTGTTAAATTAGCTGAACAAAATGGAATGATAGGATTAAAAGGTCATAGAATCTTAGGTGGTTTAAGAGCTTCTATATATAATGCCGTAACACAACAAAGCGTACAAACTCTATGTGAATTTATGAAGGAATTCCAAAGAACACATGGATAATTTTTAAGCCTTTTAGGTAGTTAAACTCTATTTAAAGGGCTTTTAAATTTTATATTAAATACAAAATATCTGATTGTAAAAATTAGACATAAAAAAAGGCTACGACCCTTGCGAGTCGCAGCCAAATTAATTAAAAGGTAGAATTATAGTTTGTCGCCATCAGTTGATAGGTAGCTTGCTACACCTTCAGTTGTAGGTTTCATACCTTTATCACCTTTGTTCCAGCCAGCTGGACAAACTTCACCATGCTCGTTTGTAAATAGCATTGTATCAACCATTCTTACCATTTCATCGATATTTCTACCAAGTGGTAAATCGTTTATTACTGCGTGGCGAACTGTACCATCTTTATCTAGTAGGAAGCTACCTCTTAGAGCAACTGCTTCATCAAATAGTACATCAAATCCTCTTGCCCACTCTTTTTTAAGGTCAGCTACTAGAGAGAATTGTACTCTACCGATACCGCCTTGTTTAATATCTGTTTCTCTCCATGCAAAGTGGCAGTATTCATTATCTGTGCTAACGCCGATAACTTCAATACCTCTATCTTTAAATTCTTTATATCTTTTGTCAAAAGCGATGATTTCGCTTGGGCAAACAAATGTAAAATCTTTTGGATAGAAAAATACTACTGCACCTTTTGGTCCAATGTTTTTATATAGATCAAAATTTTCTTCAATTTGACCATTGCCTAGAACTGCTACGCCACTTAGTTGTGGTGCTTTATTAGTAACTATCATACTAAATCTCCTTAATAATTTTTATGAATTGCGAAATTGTATCTGTGTAAATTTAACTATAATTAAACGCAGATAAAACAATCTATAAAATCAATTTAAAAGTAATAAAAATATGAATTTAAAGAAAAATTTGCTATAATCGCCCAATTTTTTATTAAAGGAAAAAAATGCTAGGTGATTTTTTTTCAAAAATACGCAAAAAACAATCTCACCCAAGTGAAGCTCCAAGTCACTGGGTAAAGTGCAGCAGTTGTAGCTCTTTAATGTATTTTAAAGAAGTTGAAGCATGCTATAATGTTTGTCCAAAATGTGGATATCATATGAGACTTAGCGCTCAAAAAAGAATAGAATTAATTAGCGATGTTGGAAGTTTTGTTGAATTTGATGCAAATTTAAGACCAATAGATCCATTAAATTTCGTAGATAAAAAATCATATAAAAAGAGAATTGAAGAAGGTCAAAGTAAAAATGGCAAAACAAGCTCAGTAATCTCAGGAGAGGCTACAATTGATGGCCAACCAGTTCAGCTTGTGGTTTTTGATTTTAGCTTTATGGGTGGTAGCCTAAGCTCAGTTGAAGGTGAAAAAATCACTCGTGCAGTTCGCAGAGCGATAGAAAAGAGAAATCCACTTATTATAGTAAGTGCAAGCGGTGGCGCAAGAATGCAAGAGAGTACATTTAGTCTTATGCAAATGAGCAAAACTAGTGCTGCACTCAAACTTTTAAGCGATAATAGATTGCCATATATCTCAGTTCTTACTGACCCTACTATGGGTGGAGTTTCAGCCTCATTTGCTTGGCTAGGTGATTTAATCATTGCTGAGCCAAAAGCTTTAATAGGTTTTGCAGGCCAAAGAGTTATTGAACAAACTATTAAAGCAAGCCTACCTGAAGGTTTTCAAAGAGCTGAGTTCTTGCTAGAGCATGGATTAATAGATGCTATAGTCCCAAGAGATGAGCATAAAAAATATCTTAGTGATATGATAAGATTTTTTATGAAAAATGATAATTTTTATAGCCCAATTAATGAGGCTATTTAGTGCAAATTCTAGTCCATTGTCTTCAAAAGCTTGATGATGATAAAGATATAAAAGATTATATCAAGATGAGTAGCAAATGGGCTAATATTAAAGAGATTAATAAATTTAGCCCACAAATTGCTAAAGCTCAAATTCAAGGCCAAGCCGCATCGCATAGAGCATATGAAGAGGCATATAAGCCTTGTTTAAATGGTTTTTGCATCGGACTTGATGAGCGTGGTGAAATGCTTGATAGCTTTGAGTTTGCAAAGCTTCTTAAAGATAGAAATCAAATTTCATTTTTTATTGGCGGGGCTTATGGTTTAGGTGATAATTTACGGGGAGAGATGGATAAGTTAGTGAGTTTATCACGGCTAACATTTGCGCATAAAATAGCTAAACTCGTACTATATGAGCAGATTTTTCGCGCTCTTTGCATTAATGCAAACCACCCCTATCATAAATAAAAAGGAGTTATATGACAACAAGCCAACTAGAGTATTTTAAAGAGTTGCTTTTAGAGAGAAAAGAGCAAATTCAAAGAAATATCAATGATGCAGCTAGCGAGATTGATGGACTTAGACAAAGTGGTGCTACTGATGAGCTTGACTTTGCTAGTATTAGTGCTGATGAAGAACTAGAACACTCAATCTCAGCTAAACAACAACAAGAGCTTAATGAAATTGATCAATCATTAACAAAAATTGAATCTGGAATTTATGGTATTTGCGATATGTGCGAAGATGATATTGATATAGAACGCCTAAAAGTAAAACCACACGCACGCTACTGCATTACGTGTCGTGAAATTGCTGAAAAAACAATAATAAAATAAGGGTAAAAGATGAAAACTAGACGATTTTTCTTATATTCTGTTATCTATATTGGGCTTGTTTGGCTGGTCACTTTTTCGTTTGCTGACCAAAATTATGCTATAAATATTCTTAGCTATACACTTGAATTACCAGTAGCTACATGGCTTGTGGTGCCACTTTGTATCTTTGCGATTTTAGCACTTTTGCATATGAGCTACTATGGGTTTAAAATCTACCTAGAAGGTAGAGCAATGAAAAGCGATGCTCAAATTTATAATGTTTTAGCTAAGGAAATTTACCTTGGACTAGAGTCAAATAAAGATTTTAAAACCGATCTTTTTGCAGCTTCAAGTGAGGTTACAAAATCTCTTTCTCCATGGCTAAATTTAGGCAAACCAGTTCTTCATAACGATGATTTAAGAGCCGCCTATGAGCTTTACAATGATGTAAAAACTGGAAAAGTATGTGAGTTAAAAAGATTTAAGCTTTTAAAAACTAATCCACTCTATATCCAAAATGAAAAAAACAAAATTCAAGCTGACTATAAATACGCTATTACCATCTTATCTAGTAATGATGCAAACGAAGAATTAAGAGCTTTTGCTTCAAATGCACTCGTAGAAAATGGTTCGTTTTTAGAACTATCTAAATTCAATCCAATCTACACAAATAGCGATGTATTAACACTGGTAAATAGATACTCTAAAGACAAATTTGAAATTAGTACAAATGATATGTTTGGAATTATTAATAAAGTTAAATTTACCTCAGATGAATATATTAAAATTGCTAAAATGCTTAAAACAAAAGTTGAGCCAGATCTGCTTATATCTATGTTTGAGCATCTTAGAAATGATGAAGGGGCTGCATTTGAAGCATATTTATATCTACTTTATGACTTCCAAATGATAGAAAAGCTTA
Organism: Campylobacter sp. P0109; assembly: GCF_002138755.1. NCBI lineage: Bacteria > Pseudomonadati > Campylobacterota > Epsilonproteobacteria > Campylobacterales > Campylobacteraceae > Campylobacter > Campylobacter sp. P0109. The sequence continues at coordinate 112,706 of NZ_MJKK01000004.1, read as the reverse complement.
GAGAAGCGATAATGAGCGGTAATGCTAAATTTGAGCGTATTGAGACCTTACTCTTTTTAAGAGATCATGGTAAAATCGCTAGAGCGGATCTATTTTATTAATGATTGATTTTAGCTCAAAACCGTTATTTTTAGCCCCTTTAGCGGGCTTTTCTGATCTACCACTTCGCAGCCTAGCTAAGCGTTTTGGCTGCGATTGTACAGTTAGTGAAATGATTAGCTCAAATGCTCTTGTATATGAACATGATAAGACCTTAGCAATGCTAGAAAAATCTCCACTAGAAACGCCATATATAGTTCAGCTAGCAGGTAGCGACACAGGCGTAATCGCTAGAGCAGTAGAGATTTTAAATGAATTTGATGGGATTGATGGGATTGATTTAAACTGTGGTTGTCCAGTGCCAAAAGTAATAAAACAAAATGCCGGTTCAGCCTTATTAAATGAACCAAAATTGCTATGTAATATCATTGAAACGATTAAAACTAAATCAAATAAACGCTATACTTCGGTTAAAATTCGTCTAGGATTTAACACCAAAATGGCACACCTAATAGCTCAAGATTTATCTAACGCTGGGGCTGATTTTATCTGTGTGCATGGACGAACTAGAGCTGGTGGATATAGCGCACCAGTTGATTATGAAGCCATCGCTAAAATAAAATCAAATACAACAATTCCAGTTATTGCCAATGGCGACATTAATCTAGATAACTATCAAAATGTATTAAAAACTACTGGTTGTGATGGACTGATGATTGGCAGAGCTAGTATTGGTTCTCCATGGATATTTAAAGAGATTAAAGAAAATCAAAGTATAAATCCAGATGAAAAAAGACAAGTAATTAAAGAACATTTTGAACTAATGCTTAATACTTATGGTAATCATGCTATAGGGATTTTTCGCAAACATTTACACGAATACTCCAAAGGTCTTAATGGGGCTAGCGAATTTAGATCTAGCGTTAATCAAATACACTCTCCAGAGCAGATGAGAGAGCAGATTGAACAATTTTTTGACCCATGCAGGGCTATATCTTAAAGGTTCAAAAAGTAAGAGATGAAGACTGTATTGTCACAATTCTCTCTCCGCACAAACAGATCAAATGCTATAGGTTTTATGGCGCTCGTCACCCTATTATCACTCAAGGATTTAAACTTGATTTTGAATTAGTTGAAAGTAAAAGCTTTTTGCCACATCTTCGCTCGACTATGCATCTAGGATTTAGCTGGTTAATCGAGCGTGAACGACTTTTAGTTTGGCAAAATTTTATGCGGCTAATGGCTGATCATTTACGTGATGTACAAGAGAGTGATGAGTTTTATTTTGAAATACTTGAAATGTGTGCTAAGAAATTTCACCGCCAAAACCCTATTAGAGTCGTACTTGAATCCTATGCAATGATTTTAAAATTTGAGGGGCGATTGCATATTGATACTAGTTGTTTTATCTGCGATGGCAAGCTTAATGAACAAGTCGGACTTGGTAGAGCATTTTTACTTGCCCATCCTGAATGCATAGGCAAAAATCCATTCAACTATGATAGCGTGATCAAATTTCTTTCTACTGCTTCAACTGCTCACTTAAACGATACGCAAATCAAAGAGTTATATTTTATCCTTTTAGAGGGGTTTTAATTTTTTGTTTATATGGATTGCTTTATCTTCTAAAACATATCAAGAAAATAATAATAAAATAAATCAAAAGTATTAAAGTAAATATTTTAATAAGTATTTACTTTGCAAGTTATTATGACGGCAATATGATATAATCTAAAACTAAAAAGCACTATTTTACACTAAATATATTAGAATTTAATATATTTTTTTATAAAATTTGTAGTTTAGAAAATTGCGGGAGAGCAAAATGAGTACTAATCTACTAAATAATCAGCAAAAAGAGATTGGCGATGAAGCTTTCATTACTACAAAGACAGATTTAAAAGGCTACATTACTTATGCTAATAGCTATTTTTTAAATATCGTAAATGCCAAAAATTCAGATCTCATAGGCAAAAATCACAATATAGTTCGCCATCCCGATATGCCAAAGTATGTATTTAAGCTACTTTGGGATAGGATAAAAAATAAACAAGAGATATTTGCTTTTGTTAAAAATATAACCTTTGATGGTGGATATTACTGGGTATTTGCCAATGTTACAAGCTCTCTTGATGAAAGTGGCAATATCATAGGCTACTACTCAGTGCGACGCAAAGCCAATCCACAAGCCGTGGAGAAAATCATCCCAATATACCAAAAAATGTTAGAATTAGAAAAATTCAGCGGAATCGAAGCTAGCCAAAAATATATAGCCGATTTATTAGCTACACACAACACTACATACGACCGCTTTGTCAATGAACTACAAAGAACAAAAGGATAGTAAATGGGTATATTTAGCAAAAAAAGTAAATTTGATGATATTGTTTATAATGAGATAGTAGCAGTAGTATGTGGCGCATCAAAAGGCAAATTAGAAGCTAGGATTACAAATATTGATAATGATTCTAGATTAGTAACGATAGCTAAGTATATCAATGACCTTTTAGATCAAGTAGAAGCCTTGCAAAGAGAGACTCAAAGTAGCATTTTAGCAGCCAGAAGTGGCAAAGAGTATCGAAATATCTATGTTGAGGGATTTAAAGGAATTTTTAGAAATAACGCAGAATCTCTAAGCGAAGGCGTAACCGGTGTTTTAGAGGGGCAAAAAGGAAAAATCAGAGGAATTTTAAGCCAAAAATTTACCGAACTTGGCAATGGCACAAATGGAATGGATAGCGTTCAAAGAGATCTAATCGCAAGTGTAAGTGATTTAGCTAAGGTAGTAAATTCTAGTCAGCAAACTGCCGCTATTGCCGCCCAGAGCATAAGCAAAGTCGAAGAGCTAAGTTCAAATTTTCATATAATAACATCAAATACTAACCAAACTACTCAAAATATATATCAAAGAGCAACCGATATTAGTAGTGTAGTAAATTTAATTAAAGATATAGCTGACCAAACTAATCTTCTTGCTCTAAATGCCGCCATTGAAGCAGCTCGTGCCGGTGAGCATGGTAGAGGATTTGCAGTTGTTGCTGATGAAGTTAGAAAATTAGCAGAAAATACAACTAGGGCTACTGCTGATATTGAAAGTACCGTAACAATGCTAAGTCAAGACGCCGATGAATTAAACCGCTCAACTGATATGATAAATCAAGTGGCCCAAACCGCTTTAGATAACACAGATAAATTAAAAGAGGCTTTAGAAAATTTTAGTACTGACGCAGCTACTACAGCTAAAGTCTCAGAATTAACGCAAAATAAAACTATTGGAATTTTAACCAAAATTGATCTTATTTTAGCCAAAACCACAGCTTATAATAACGCATTAAATGAGCTAAAATTTACTCCAGAGCAAAAAGCGCATATAGATGAGTTATTGCATGATTGTGAGAGTAATTTTGCTAAATTCAGCCCAGAACAAACTGCTAAAATCAAAGAGGCTTTAGAGTTGATAATTAAAGTTTTAAGAGATGAAAATAGACAAGATATAGATAAACTTGTTGATAAATTTAATACCATAGAACAAAATAGTAGTTTTATCTTTAAAAGCATAGATAGCGTAGTATCAAATAAAAATTAATTTAGGATTTATATATGAGTTTAGATTTTACCCATCTGCATTTACATACTGAGTATTCGCTTTTAGATGGAGCTAATAAGATTAAAACTTTAGCTAAAAGACTAAAAGAGATGAATATAAAATCTTGTGCTATTACTGATCATGGAAATATGTTTGGAGCAATTGAGTTTTATAAAGGGATGAGAGCTGAGGGGATAAAGCCAATTATAGGTCTTGAGGCCTACATTCATAATAGTGATGATATAAGCTCTAAAGAGAGTAGATATAGATTTCATCTATGCTTATTTGCCAAAAATGAGATAGGATATCAAAATTTAATGTATCTTAGCTCAATGAGCTATATCAAGGGCTATTACTACTATCCAAGAATCAATAAAAAGCTATTAAGAGAGCATAGTGAGGGGCTAGTTTGTAGCTCGGCTTGTTTGGCTGGAGAGGTGAATTTTCATCTAAATTTAAGTGAGAGAAATATCAAAAGGGGTGCAGGCGGATATGAAGCAGCTAAGGCCGCAGCACTAGAATATAAAGATATATTTGGCGATGATTTTTATCTTGAGATTATGCGTCATGGGATATTTGACCAGCAGCGAATCGATAGCGATATTATCAGATTATCTAAAGAGACTGGTATTAAATTAATCGCCACAAATGACGCTCACTATACCAGCAAAGATAACGCCATAGCACAAAAAATCTTTGTCTATATCTCAGCCAATAAAAATTTTGATGAGAGTGTCAAAGAGCAGGTTTTAAGTGAATTTTATGCTAAATCCCCAGAGCAGATGAGCGAGATTTTCGCTGATATCCCAGAAGTGATATCTAATACCCAAGAGATAGTAAATAAGTGTAATTTAGAGATTAAATTAGGCAACGCCACTCCGCCAAATTTCAAATTCACTCAAGAATATGCCAAAGCAAGGGATCTAGCCTTGCCAAACCCAGATTTAGAGTATGATTTGGATAATGATAGCCTTTTGTTTGAATATGAGTGTAAAGAGGGGCTTAAAAAGCGTTTAGAGTTTATCGATCCTAGCAAACATCAAATTTACAAAGATAGGCTAGACTTAGAGATAAACACCATTAAAAATATGAAATTCCCAGGCTACATGCTTATCGTGGCTGATTTTATAAACGAAGCCAAAAAGCGTGGTATCCCAGTAGGCCCTGGGCGTGGCTCGGCCGCTGGAAGCTTGGTAGCTTACGCCCTTCGTATAACTGACCTTGATCCGATCCCATATAACTTGCTATTTGAGAGGTTTTTAAATCCTGAGCGTATAAGTATGCCTGATATTGATGTGGATTTTTGTCAAAATCGCAGAGGCGAAGTTATTGATTATGTGATTGAAAAGTATGGCCAGTATAATGTCGCTCAAGTAGCTACATTTAGTAAGCTCTTAGCCAAAGGCGTTATAAGAGATGTCGCTAGGGTTATGGGTATGCCATACGCTGATGCTGATGCGATGGCAAAGCTAATTCCTGATGAGCATAGCTTAAAAGGCTACACAAATAAAAATGGTGAATTTGAGCCTGGAGCCTTTGAAAAAGAGCCAAAAATCGCTGAATTGATAGAGAGTAATGAGCTAGCTAGAAGCGTGTGGCAATATGCTTGCGAGCTTGAAGGCTTAAATAGAAATCCCGGTATGCACGCTGCTGGTATAGTAATCAGCAATGAAGAACTATGGAAAAAGGCACCACTATGGCGACAAAGCAACGCCGAAGATGGCCACTATGTCACGCAATATACTAAGGATTATCTTGAAGATGTAGATCTTATTAAATTTGACTTTTTAGGGCTTAAAACGCTAACTGTGATTGATGATGCGATTAAGCTTATTAAAGCTAGATTTAATCAAGATATTTTATGGGAAAAGATCGATTTTAACGACCCTAAAACCTATCAAACTATACAAAGCGGCAACACTCTTGGAATTTTTCAGATAGAATCTAGCGGAATGCAAAAATTGGCCGCTAAGCTTAGGCCAGATTGCTTCGAAGATATAATCGCTATGATCGCACTCTATCGCCCAGGGCCGCTAAATTCAGGTATGGTGGATGACTTCATAGATATTAAACACGGTAAAAAGAGTGTAGAATACGCTTTTGATGCCTTGCGACCGATATTGGAGCCGACTTATGGAGTTATAGTCTATCAAGAACAAGTCATGCAAGTAGTCCAAACTGTGGGTGGATTTAGCCTTGGTGGAGCAGATTTAGTCCGTAGAGCAATGAGTAAGAAAAAAGAAGATGAGATGCTAAGGCTCAAAACTCAGTATCTAGATGGCGCTTCTCAAAATGGCTTTGATAGAGATAAGGCTGATGCGCTCTTTGAGCTGATTATGAAATTTGCCGAATATGGATTTAACAAATCCCACTCCGCAGCTTACGCTCTTATCACCTTTCAAACAGCATATTTAAAGACATATTATCCGGCTGAATTTATGGCTGCTCTTTTAAGTAGTGAAGAGAATAACGCCGATAAAGTCACCAAATATATAGAAGAGATCCGCCGTTTAGATATAGAGCTACTCCCACCTAGTGTTACTAAAAGTAGTAGTGAATTTAGCGTTATTAGCAAGGATGGTAAGGATGCTATCATCTATGGACTGGGCGCTATCAAAGGCGTTGGTGGATCTGCGATTGAAGATATCACAAATATCAGAAAAGATGGCCTAAATAGCTTAGAAGATCTAGTATCTAAGAGCGATTGTACCGCAGTAAATAAGCGAGTTTATGAATCACTCATAAAATCAGGTGCCTTGGATGAATTTGGCTACACTAGAAAAACTTTGATGCAAAATATTGAGTATCTCACAGACCAATCCAAAAAGAGCTCCGATATCAAAAAAGAGGCGCAATTCTCGCTATTTGGCGATGATGAGAGTATGAGTAAAATGGTGCTTAATCTAAGCTTAGCCCCAGATGAATTCACTCAAAGAGAGCTTTTAAGCTTCGAACAAGAGTATCTAGGTGTATATATCAGCGGGCATCCATTAGATGAGTTTAAAAGTAGCATTGAAGCCATTTCACATACGAATTCAACGCAGTTTGACACTATCGAAGATGGCAATGAGATTATCGTAATAGGCAAGATAGAAGATATTTCAATCAAGCTGACAAAATCTGGCAATAAAATGGGTATCATAACCATCCTTGATATGTATGGAAGTATGGAAGCTACGGTATTTTCTCACATACAAAAGATAGAATCAATGCCAAAAGATGAGCTAAATAAACCGCTTGTATTTAAGATGCTTTTTAATAGAGACGACCAACAAGTCAAACTAAAAGTAAATGAAATTTACACTCTTGAAGAGGCTGAAAATACCAAAATCACACTAAAATCCAACAAAATCACCGCCGAAGAGATAGAAGAGAATAAAGAGTATTTCGACGCCATCAAGCACTCTACAATCCTAGATATCTTAAAAAGTGCTAAAAACGGCGAACATCTCATCATCGCTAAACTAAATGATATCAGCATCAAAGACACAAAATCAGGCAATAAAATGGCGGTATTAAGCGTAACTGACAAAAGCTCAAATGCCGATATGTTTGCCTTTGATGTGGCTTGTACTCAAGCTAGCGAGATAATCAACACAGATAGATTATACGCGCTCAAAGTCACACCACCAAGAGACACAAACTCAAAAATGATAGTCAATCAAATCATCGATATAGACGAGGCAAAAAATGGCGATATAACCCTTAGAAACGCACCTAAAAAACGAGCCGCAAATATAGAAGCCACTACCGAAAAACCTAGCTCAAATATCGTTGGAAAATTAGAAATTGAGCTAAAATTAAGCGCTTTAAACAAAAATAAAATCAATCAAATTTACCAACTCGCACACAGACACAACTCCATAATCGGAACCAAAAAGAGCTTGATTTTAAGGGTTTTAGATGAGAATAAAACGCAAATTATGCAGTTTGTAACTGAATTTAGCGTAACTGATGATTTCGAAAGTGAGCTAAATACGCTTTTAGTTGGATAAATATATTAAATTATTGAGTTGTAATTTTGAAAGAATATTAAAATGAACAAAAAATTATCTAAACCATTTTTAAAATGGGCTGGTGGAAAAGGGCAGCTTTTAAATAAATTTAAAGAGCTATATCCACAAGAATTAATAAATGGAGAAATTAAAATATATATTGAGCCATTTGTCGGTGGTGGTGCTGTTCTTTTTGATATTTTACAAAATTATCAAATTGAAAAAGCATATATAAATGATATTAACAAAGAGCTTATTAACTGCTATCGTTGTATTAAGGCAGATCTTAAAGAAGTAATAAAACAATTAGATATATTAGAAAAAGAATATTTGACAAGCGAAGATAGAACTAATTATTTTTATAAAGTTAGAGATAGATACAATAAAATTCATTTAAACGAACACTATGACTTTGAAAAATGTGCTGATTTTATATTTTTAAACAAAACTTGTTTTAATGGACTTTATAGGGTTAATAAAGATGGAAAATTCAATGTACCACACGGCAAATATAAAAATCCACTAATTTGCGATAAAGAAAATTTAAGGTTGTGTTCTACTCTATTACAAAAAGTTGAAATAAGTTTTGGTAGTTATGAACAAGTCTTAGAAAAAGCAGATAATAACACATTTGTATATTTTGACCCACCATATAGACCACTTATGGAAAAGAATTCATTTGTGAGTTATGATAAATCTGGATTTGATGATAATGATCAAATAAAACTTACAGAGAATTATAAATTTTTAGATAATAAAAAATGTCTGTTAATGCTTTCAAATTCTGACCCTAAAAATACAAACGAAGAAGACAATTTCTTTGATGATATTTATAAAGGTTTTGAAATTGAGAGGGTTTTTGCAAAAAGAATGATAAACTCTTCAGCAAGTAAGCGTGGCGATATAACTGAAATTGTTATAATGAACTACAAAAGGAGAAAATAGAATGAATATTTTAAAAACATTTATTGATAATTCTATAGTATATTATGATCGTGGTAAATTTGACGACTATTGTGTGTATCTAAAAGAAAAAGATTTATCTGCAAAAGCTCCCAGAGATATTGAATATTTTCAATATTTCATTGATTTAACTAAAATTTATGGTAATAGTAAAATATATAATGATTTTTGTTTGATATATGATAAAACAACTAATGTTGTTAACAATGCAATACTTAACCTAATAACTGAAATAAGTGTTTCGTATGGAGAAAATTCCTTGTGGGTTGATAAATGGTTTACCGTGATATATCTAGGAATGGTGGCTGAAGAAAGAAAAGCTAATGCAATACTAAAGAAAAAAATTAAACGATTAGGGTTTCATCAAATTATGATGGAAAATCTATCGGCCTATGAAGCTGCAAATTTTAGCAGAGGAAAACGTGCTGTAATATTGTTACAAGAATGTCAAAAAAGAGGTTTTTAATATAAAAAGAAATTTTAATGAATGGTTTGCAAATTTTACTGATAGTATAGCAACTTACGAATATTACACAGACTTTTAGCATTGTTTATAAAAAACATAGATAAAATCAAAGTTGAGTTGAATATTATGAGCTCTTTAATAGGTTCAAAAAATATGAAATATGACTTTGATTTATTATTTAATAAATACCCTAAAATAAGAAAATGTTTACCTCTACTTATTGCTGTAAAAGAAAAAGAAATCAAAGTAATAGATAATGGAAAAAATTAAAATATAACTTTACTAATATTGACAATATTGAATTGTTAAAAAGATTTATGAGAAAAACTGGTTTATCTGACCTAATTTCAAATCTAGGTAAAGTTGCTAAAAGATTTGATTATGTAGTTAAAACCAATAATTGCATTTATGCTTTTGAAACAAACTTTTATTCAAGCAATGGCTCTAAACTAAACGAAACTACTAGAAGTTATAAAATGCTAGCTGAAGTTTCTAAAAGTTTTCTTGACTCTTTGGTTTGAATATACGATAAAAACACTAAATTATTCTTAAGCTTATTAACTTTTTTGCATTTATAAAATCACTAAAATATTAAACAAAACGCTATTTATTAAATATTTCTACTCCATCAAATCCAAGTTCATTTGGTAAAATCGGGCCGTTAATTATAGTTGGAGTGATAATAAAGATTAATTCACTAGTTTTGCTAGTTTGTCGGTCGCTTTTAAATAGATACCCAAGCAAAGGAATATCACCCAAAATTGGAACTTTATTAATCTCATTACCTAGACTTTTAGCGATTAAACCACCTAAAATTATACTATCACCACTAGAAATTTCTACCACAGTAGATAACTTTTTTTGCATAGTATCTGGAGCGATTACACGAGGTTGTGTCTGCTTAGCATCATCAGCTGAATATTTAAAGCTGCTTAAGCTAGGATTTATACGCAGCATTATGCGATTCTCATCGCTAATTTCAGGTAAGAGGTTTAGTAAAATTCCTATAAATACAGAGTGCTGTTTATAAGTAGTTTTAGTAATCTCACTAGTATCATTATTAGTAATATCTTCAGCAATTCTATAATTGATATTATCACCTACTGAGATTAGAGCTTGTTGATTGTTCATTGCCATTATTTTAGGACTTGAGATTATTTGACTTTTCCCATTAGTATTTAAAAAATTTAATACGCCATCAAGGCTAAGACGTAAATCTCCGCCAATGATAAATCCGCCAGAGATATTCTTTAGGCTATGGGCTGGATTTTGAGTAGTGCCTTTATTAAAGATTAGGCGTGATGAAGTACCATCGCTTAAATAACTTTTAAAACCAAGCTCAAATTTACTCCAATCAACACCTTTTGTATAGCTATTATCTAGCTCAACAGAGATTATTTTTACATCGATTAAAACCTGCTTTTTAAGTCGGTTTGAGAGCAAATTTAGATAGTTTTGTACTCTTTGTAGTTGATTTGCAGTACCAGTGATATGAATTAGCCCAGCTGCTGGATTAATGATTGGGGCTGGAGCAATAAATGAATCATTATGGCTATTTAATACTAATTTTAGCTCATTAGCAAGATCTTGCCAAAAATCAAATTTTTCTGTAGTTTTTATTATATTATCTTGATTATTTTCATCATTTTGACTACTATTTTGATAATCCTCGCCAATCTCTATCGGAGCTGAATCTACAGAAGCTTTAGTAATTGCTTGACCTTGTCTAGCTGAGATAATATAATCCATTTTAAAGGTTTTAGTTTGTATATATGACAAACTTAACATTTTGTCATTAAACTCATAACTAAGATCATTTGACTCAGCTACTAAGCGTATAATTTCATCAAGACTAAGGCGTGAAATATTTATTAAATTTGTTGGAGTTTTTAATGCATTAGTGGCATTTGAATCGCTTAAAGCAATGCTAAATTTGCAAATATTTGCAAGCTGAGCTAAAATTTCATATGATGTTATATTTGGGCTTAGACTCATATCTAATTTCTTATTTTTGCACTCATTTGCATTTAGATTTATAGTTAATGCAGCTAGGCTTAATATTTTAAAAAACTTTAATATCATTATTTACCTCTGAGATTGAAAGCCTAATTTTATTATTATTATGCAGTATTATTACAGTTTGGTTTTCTATCCCTAAAATGCAAATCTCTTGACAACTTTGACCTAGTTCATACCAATTAGAGTTGATTTTGGCTCTATTTTCTATTATAGCCTCTAATTTTAAAGTGCTAGAATTAAAGTCTGTTTGAACATTTTGAGTGATGTAAAATGGCGATTTTACTTGGTTTATATCGCTTAAATTTGCCCTTAATGGGCTTTTATTGTATAAATCTAATATATATTTGTATTTAGTACTTAAATCTTGAGAAAATAGCAAAGTAGTCATGGTTAAAAATAAACAAAGCAATCTCATTTGACGCTCTGCAAACTTAGTCTAATTTGACTACTATATGGCTCAAATCTAGCCTCTTTAATATCTATAAAGCCCCCTTTAAGCTCATCTATAAAAGCTAGTGTTTGAGTAAAAGTCGAACTAAAAGATAGATTATAATCATATAAAATAGCACTATTTTCTTTTATATTATTTGGCGTAATTTGAGAAATCTTTATATTATGTTCTTTTGCCTTATCCGCAATAAAGCTTAAAATCTCACTACTAGAACTAAATTTATCCAAGATTGCGACTAGATTTTTAGTGTGAGATTGGATAAAGCTATTCTCAGCTTTTAAATTTTCTAGTTCAATTTTACTGTCTTGCAATCTTTTTGTTGCTAGCTCTAAGCGATTTTGAATTTGCTGCGGAGAATTCATACTGATATAGTTATTTAACTGTAATTCATAATTAGTTAAAGCGCTTTGATAGAGTCTATCAAAATAGTCCCAGCTAAGATAAAGTAGATAAAACATAATCAAAAATCCACCCATAAATATCATATGTTGTTCTCTTTGGCTGCGTGATTCTAACAAGGATTTAAAATCCATTTTCTTGTTCTATCGTAAGGTTTGATTCAAAAATATTTTGATTGCTAATGAGTTGGCCAATGTAAGTTTTAGCGCTAAAAGAGTTTATAAAATTATTAATATTTTGAGTATCTTGTGAGATGATTGCAATGTTGATTTGATTATTTTTTAATTCTATATTCCTTGCTTGAAGCGAATATTTATCCATCAAATTTGCGATATTTGCTAAAATTATAGCTAGATTTTGGTTATTAAATTTACTTGCAATAATATCGATTGTAGCTAAGTTTTTATTTATATTATTTTTTATATTTTGAATTTGTATGGTTATACTTTTAATCTCATTATTTAGTGCTATTAGACTACTATTTAAACTACTCACGCTTGAGTTTTGCAAAGTCAAATTTGCTCCAAGTTTTGTAGATTTAGCCTCTATATTAAAAGTTAATATTAGCATATAAATCGGATAAATCAATCCCAAAATCGCTCCAGCAGCAATACTAATAAATAGCCTACCATCAGCTCTTTTATATAGCGGTTTAGGCTTGTTAAATAGTGTAAAATTTAGCAGCTGCCCTTTATGTATTAGCTCCTTAGCGTATATTGCCATCATTAAATTAAGCGGTGCTGGACTTTTAAAATTATCTAAAAACTCAAACCCTCTAACCTCTTGCCCAAGCTTATTAGATAAAGCAGTATTAAGACCTATAATATCTCCTATAAATGAACTAAGATATATCCTATCTGGTATGATTTTATCGATATTTGCAATACTTTGGATAGTTTGAATAGTTATATTTAATAACTCAGTAAATTTATTGCTATTTTGATCTATAATCTTAGCCGTGCATTCAATTTTGTAATTCCTAGCTATCTTAGGCAAAGTATCACATATAATTCCATGATGCATAACATATCGCCCATTACGATAAAAGCATAAATAACTCTCATCATTATCATAAAATATAAAACAATCTATGCTAGATTTATCAAGTAAATTAGAGCTATAAAATCCACCCATTAACAAAGGAGATGGAATAATTATATTAATATTTTTTAAGATATTAATTGCTTGAGTATCTAATTCCTTCAAAGCTAATTCAATATCGATGATATAAAGCATATAACCACCATCACTATCATCAAAATAGCTAATCTTATACTCTTTTTGCGGATTTAAAAGCAGCTCATCGTATGCAAATTTGATAATCTTTATACCTAGATTCTCTTTCTCATCAGTATAATATTTTAGAGTTGTTAAAGCTTTAGCTGGTATAAAACAAATACTAAATTCATTATTTTTTACTTTATATTTTACTTTAGGATTAAAGTGATTTGAGTAGTCATAAATTACATTTTTATATAAATCAACGCAGACCAAGCTACTCTTTTTCAACTTTTTACCTTAAAATATATAAAATATGTTAAATTCAGTATTTTTTAAATATTATAAAAATAAAATTATGAATTTATACTTTGATTATATCTATTTTTGCTTTAAATAAATTTAAATTGAGATAATTTTTATTAGAATATTTAATCACTAAATAATATAAATTTATTAAAATTCAATACTCTCTACTACTGGAATACTATCTACTGTGAGATTTTGCTTGGTTCTGTGATGTTTTTTGATAATGGCCGGTTCTTGCACTCGCTCAAATCCGGTAACCAAAACAGCAAAATAGTCAAATTTAGCACCATTTAATCTAGCATATACCAAATCACCGACATTGCAAGGCTTAGAGCTAAATCCCTGAGCTGATGTGAGCTTACCATTGCTAGTATCAGTAGATTCAATAGTATAAACATAACCGCTATTAAATTTACTAATTGAAGTTACAATGCCTTTTATATAGCTGTTTTTAGCAATTTCCGTGTGATTCTTAGCAGCTGTACATCCAGCTACTAAGAATAGTAATATAAATAAGGATAGACTACGCAGTAACATTAATAGCATTACCGCTAAGCTCCATAATGGCTTGATTAATCCTATCTAGAGTTTTATTCATTGTTTGCTCAGAGATATCTGGCAAGGCTTGACCCCACATAGCTTGAGCCTGAGCGAAGCCATTTTTGACCCCTTCTAAGCCGCTTTTCATCTTTTCTACATCATCTCCAGCCCCATTAATAACAAAATCAGCTATGCGATTTGCGGTATTATCAATACCAAAATATCCACTATCGCTTATTAGGTTGCTTGCCTCTTGTGGGCTTAGGTCGCCAATTGGCTTACCGCTATAACCAGTAATATCTATATTTTGATTTAGTAAATCTTTTAATTCTTGAGTAAAATTATTTGCGCTATTATCTTGATTATTAAACCCAAAGCTAAGACTCATAAAGCCAACTTGCATATTAAAATTACCATTTGATAATTCAAAGCTTTGTTGCATAAACTGCATATGATAGCCTCTTGTTAACTCACTTGCGTCAATCTTGCTTGCAGCTTCTTTAATTCTTTCAATGCTATCTTTCGAATTTGGATTAATGCTTAAAAAATCTAAGCTATTTGTGCCATTTATTTGCATATTTTCTCCTTTTAGAAGTTTATTATAGATATCGGATTTTTTAGTTAAATATGTTGTATTTTAGTGGGTAAATTTAATTTTTGAGTGAATTTGGCTAAAAGAGTAGCCAAATTCAAATTTAAACCTATTTTTTCATACTTAAATAGCTATTTAAAGCACTTACATAGGCTTTAGCACTTGCCATCATAGTATCTATATCTAAACCATGACCTATAAATGGAGGCTCACTAGAACCAAAGGCCACCTTTACAGTAACCTTAGCAAGAGCATCTTTGCCTTGAGATACGGCTGAAACTTTATAATCTTTTAGCTCTCCAGCAACCTTGCTTATTCTATCAATTACCTTAAATATCGCATCAGCCGTACCATTGCCAAGAGCTGCATCACTAATAATCTCACCATTAAATTTAATACTAATAGCTGCACTTGAATGGCCTGAGTTACATGAGCTAGTGCTTAAAGTTTCGATTGTATAAATCTCAGGTATTTTGATAATCTCATCACTTACAAGTGCTCTAATATCATCATCAAAAATCTCTTTTTTCTTATCACAAAGTAATTTAAATTTGCTAAACGCTTCATTTACCTCTTCATCATTTAGATCAAAACCTAAATTTACTAGCTTATCTTTAAAGGCATGACGACCGCTATGCTTACCTAAAACTAGAGCATTTTTCTCTGCTCCTATATCTTCAGCTTTGATTATTTCATATGTTTGAGCGCATTTTAACACACCATCTTGATGAATACCACTCTCGTGGGCAAAGGCATTTTTGCCTACAATTGCTTTATTTGGTTGTGGTTCTATACCTGTAATACTAGCTACTAAACGACTTGTAGCATATATCTCTTTAGTAACGATATCAGTATATAATCCACTAAATTCATCGCTTCTTGTTTTGATCGCCATAACGATCTCTTCTAAAGCTGCATTACCAGCTCTTTCACCCAAACCATTAATAGTACATTCTACCTGTCTTGCTCCAGCCTTAATACTTGCTAGAGTATTTGCTACTGCAAGTCCAAGGTCATTGTGATTATGAACTGATATAATAGCTCTATCTCCGATGTATTCACTCATAATTCTAACCATATCAGCTATCTCATATGGCAATCTAAAACCTACAGTATCAGGTAAATTTAAAGTCTTAGCACCAGCATTTACCACTGCATCACATATCTCTTTTAAAAATGATATATCGCTTCTACCAGCATCTTCACAGCTAAACTCAACATCATCTACAAAACTTTTAGCATATTGTACCGCTTCAACTGCTCTTTTGATAACCTCATCAGGCTTCATCTTAAGCTTGTGTTCCATATGAATTGGACTAGTAGCGATGAAGGTGTGAATTCTTCTATTTTTTGCTGGAGCGATTGCATCGGCTGCTACTTTTATATCACGCTCAAGAGCTCTTGAAAGACTAGTAACTTTAATGGATTCTACTTGTTTGGCTATTTGATTAATCGCATCAAAATCTCCAGGACTAGCAGCAGCAAATCCAGCCTCCATAACATCAACGCCAAGGCGTTCTAATTGAAGAGCAATTTGAATTTTCTCTTCAGTATTCATAGAGGCACCAGGGCTTTGCTCACCATCTCTTAATGTTGTATCAAAAATTATAATTTTATTTTTATCCATTTTATTATCCTTAAATTTAATATATTTTATAGTATGCTATGCATAGAGTTATTAAAAGGAGCTACAGAGCAGATTAAGGAGAGAAAGTTTATAGATAAATATATAAATTTTTTTACTATTTGCTATCATTTTTGTTCCTTTATCTTGATATTTTTGGCAAAAAATCTCGCCCAAACAGCACGAATTATACCATATGTAGTATAAATAGAAATCAAAGCAGTAGCTGATTCTAAAGGATATAAATATAAAAGTGAAAATAGTATTACAAGCATTACGAGAGCTTTAATATAATTAGCACGACTAAAATCAACCTTTTTAAAGCTTGGATAGCGTACATTTGAGACCATAAGTATCGAAAGTGCCGCCATTAAAATGATAAATACCCATTCAAAACCAATTAAAATTTCATATTTATTATAAATTCCAATCCAAAATCCAGCGACTATAGCAGCTGTAGGAATCGGCAATCCAATAAACATATTTGGTTCATTTTCATTAGTTGTAACATTAAATCTAGCTAGTCTAATAGCCCCAAAAACTACAAACATAGCCGTAATAAGTGAACCAAATCTACCAAATTCACTTCCGATACTAAAATAAAATAACATAGCTGGAGCTACACCAAAAGCAACTAAATCAGCCAAACTATCAAATTCAACACCAAATTTAGATGTGGTTTTGGTTAATCTTGCTACTCTACCATCTAGCCCATCAAGCACAAGAGAGATTACAAGATAAAAAATAGCCTTTCCAAATTCGCCATTAGCACTAGCTAAAATACTGATAATACCAGTAAATGCACTACCTGCTGTAAATAAATTTGGAAGTATATATATTAATTTATTATTACTATTCATCTATATAACCTATAATATTACAAGCTTTTACTTTATCACCTTTAGTAAGAGATATTCTCGTATTTAAAGGCATCAAAAGAGAGATTTTGCCATCTTTAATAAAGCCTATTCTACGACCAGATTTAACATAATTTATACTTTCTAAATAAATCTTAGAAGTAAGTGCTGAAGTGCTAATACGAAGTATAATATCTTGATTTTTAGATATTATGGTAGCTCGGTTATTTAATAAATTTAAGTTTGAATCGCTGCTATGTAAATTTAGACCATTACGCCTTTTAATATCGGATATCTCCATATCACAAGTAGCACGCAAAACACCACAGTCAATAATTCTTGAGCGAATTAAAATTTCACTATAACCACGGCCATTATAATTGCATTTTTTAATATCTTCTACAACTCCATCAATAGGAGATAATATAGCTTTAGAATCTTCACTTTGCGGTAGTCTTTCAGGGTTTCTATAAACCCACAAAGTAGCTAAAAGTAAGATAGTAAAAAAACTAAACCAAAAATCAAAAATCCAAGATAGTATTAAAAGCACCACTGAAATAGTGATGCATTTATATCCATATCTGCTTATGATTCCTAGATTATTCATCTACTTGATTCTCTTTTGCTTTTTTAATGTCTGAATTCTCATCTTCAACATCTATTAAGCGTGTAGGCAAACCATTTGCTTCTTCAAATTCTTTAATAATCGCCCTAACTTTATCGCCCTCTATAGTCTCTTCTTCATATAAAGATTCTACCATTTTTTCTATCGCACCACGATAAAGCTCAAGCGTAGCAAGAACTGCTTCATATCTCTCATTTAAAAAGCTCTTTACAAACTCATCAAGTTTTTGTGCCATATCATCGCTATAATCTTTTAGAGTTTGGCCTCCATTTAAAAATACATTGCGTTGTTTTTCTAATACCATAAGGCCAGCTACATCAGTCATTCCATACATTGATACCATTGCTTTTATAATATCAGTAGCGCGTTCAAGATCGTTACTTGCACCTGTACTAATCTCTTTGATAAAGACCTGTTCAGCAGCTCTACCGCCTAGCAATACATCAACCTTAGCAATCAACTCATGTTTTTGCATTAAAAATTTATTCTCTTCTGGGGCGTTAAGCGTATAACCTAAAGCTGCAATACCACGCGGTATTACCGATACTTTTGTAACCTTATCAGCCCCTTTTGTAGTTTCAGCTATTAAAGCGTGTCCGCACTCATGATATGTAACTATCTTTTTCTCTTTTGGATTTATACGGCGAGATTTTTTCTCTAAACCTGCAATTGCTCTCTCAACTGCTTCAACTAGATCTTTTTGATCAATTTTAGTTTTATTAGAACGGCCAGCCAAAAGAGCAGCTTCATTAATGATATTAGCCAAATCTGCTCCAGCCAAACCAGCAGTTAAGCGACCTATCTCATCCATATTTACATCATTTGAAAGCTTGACTTCTTTGCTATGTACTTTTAATATATCAACACGCCCTTTAAAATCAGGTTTATCAACTAAAACTTGGCGGTCAAATCTACCTGGTCTTAAAAGTGCCGCATCTAAAACCTCTGGGCGGTTGGTTGCTGCTAGAACTATTACAGGACTTTTATCGCTATCAAATCCATCCATTTCAGCTAAAAGCTGATTTAGAGTCTGCTCTCTTTCATCATTACCACCCATCATAGAACCAGCCGCCCTACTCTTACCAATAGCATCAATTTCATCTATAAATACGATAGCAGGTGCTTCTTTCTTAGCATTTTCAAATAGATCTCTAACACGACTTGCGCCCACACCTACAAACATCTCTATAAAACTTGATCCAGAAACTGAGAAAAATGGAACCTCGGCCTCACCAGCAACAGCCTTGGCAAGTAATGTTTTACCAGTGCCTGGAGGGCCTACTAATAGCACACCTTTTGGAATTTTAGCACCTAAGCGAATATAGCGTTCAGGATTTTTAAGGAAATCTACGATCTCTTTTACCTCATCTTTAGCCTCTTCTACGCCAGCTACATCATCAAATTTAACTTTTGGCTTTTCGCTATTAATTAACTTTTTACTACTTCCCATACCAAGGATTCCGCTACCCATATTTTTTTGCATTCTACTGGCTAAAAACATCCAAATTGCAAAGAAAATAAATACAGGAATAACCCATGAAAATAGCATATCGCTTAGCCAATTACTCTCACTATATGCTCCATAGCTGATGTTATTCTCTTCTAAAAGTGGAACTAAAGTTTGATCATTAGCAACTTTTTTTACTACATATGCTTGACCATTTCCACTAGCTTTTATCGTAGTTTGTCCGATTACAACCTCATTTATCTGCTTTGATTTAATTAGGGATTTTAGCTCTGAGTAGCTGATATTTTTTGAATTCGTACCAGATATTCCCATCTCATCAGGGCTCATACTACGAAAAATCAGCACCATTACCACAGCAAAAATCGCAAACATTAAAATAGGATTTTTATTAAAAAAACTATTATTATTTGGTTGATTTTTATTTTCCATTATTTTCCTTGATTTTTAAATACAAAACTCTCCCACTCATTTTGAGTTAAATTCTCTATCAACTCAAATTCGCTAAAAGCATTTATAATTCTATTTTTATATTTTGTAAGAATTCCAGATAAAATTATTATGCCACCGACTTTTATCTTAAATTTTAGGTCATTTGCAAGAAATAGTATAACATCAGCAATGATATTTGCTACTACAATATCATAAGACTCATTACTATTAGTTATAGAACCAGTCCAAATTTTATCTATAGCTATATTGTTTTTTTGCGCATTTTCAAGACTGCTTTGAACAGCTAGTTCATCAGTATCACAAGCGCTTACATTTAGCCCTAACTTTGCCATAGCAATACTTAAAATACCACTACCGCAACCAACATCTAGAGCATTTTTATATCCTTTAGAATATTTTGAAATTAGCTTTAGACATGAATTTGTACTCTCGTGATGACCAGAGCCAAAAGCTAATGCTGGATCGATAATAATATCTATTAGTCCATCTTTTGGAGTTTCCCAACTTGGCCTAATATAAAACTCACCGACTTCAACCGGAGCTATGCCTTTTTTATATTCATTAATCCAGTCTATATTATCTTTGATTTGTAAATCAGTAGTTATTTTGCAGCCCAAGCGACTAGCAAACTCTTCAAGTCCCCACTTGGTATCTTCCAAGCTCTGCTCATCCCTAATGATAAAGCCACTATCGATCTCTTCTATACAGGTAAATCCAAATTCAAAAACAAGATCTTTTAATGGCTCAATTTGCTGGGATGTAACTTTTAATTCGTAATATTTATCTTTCATTATCCAAGAACGTCTTCAAGTTTCTCTTTAAGAACCTGCGGCGTAAAAGGCTTAACAATATAGTTATTCACTCCAGCTTTTAATGCTGTAATAACCTCAGCCTTACCACCCTCTGTGGTTACCATTATAATAGGCATATTTTCATACTTAGACTCAGCCCTAACCTTTTTAACTAGCTCTAAACCATTCATTTCAGGCATATTCCAGTCAGTAATTAACACGCCTACATCTGGATTTTGGCAAAGTATATCCCAAGCCTCTACACCATGCTCAGCCTGCAACACTTCGTTATGTCCAAGCCTTTCTAATGTATTTTTTATAATTCTTCTCATAGTAGAGCTATCATCAACAACCAATAACTTCACTAACTATCCTTTCTCAACTTTAGACGATATTTTATCTAAAATTACTTTTAAAATACTTTAACAGTTAAAAATTGTTATTAAAAATATCATTAAGTGCTATTTTTCCTTCATAATAAGCTTTGCCAATTATAACTCCAGATATTCCATTAGTTTTACTTGCAGTCTCTAAATCGGCTAAACTTGCCACACCACCACTTGCAATCGTATCAATACCACTAGCTTGTGCAATGCTTGATGTAAATTCTAAATTTAACCCACACAGCATACCATCTTTACTAATATCTGTAGCAATTATTGCTTCAACTCCAGCATCTGCATATAGCTTAGCAAGATCAGTAGCTCTTATCTGACTTACCTCAGCCCATCCTTCTACTGCTACAAACCCATCTTTAGCATCTATTCCTACAACTATTCTGTATTTTTTAGCCATCTCTTTTACAAACTCAGGATTTTTAAGTGCAACAGAACCCAAAATCAACCTACTAACTCCTGAGTTTAAATAGCTTTTTATACGCTCTTCATTGCGTACTCCGCCGCCAATTTGTATATTTAAATTTGTAGCATTTACAATTTTTTCTATAGTTTTTAAATTTACAGCATCTCCTGCAAATGCTCCATCTAAATCTACAATATGTAACCACTTAGCCCCAGCATCGCTAAATCTCTTAGCTAGCTCCCACGGCTCATTTGAGTAAATTTTAGCACTATCCATAAGACCTTTAGATAGCCTAACTGCCTTGCCATCTTTTAAGTCTATTGCCATATATTTTTCCATCTATATCTCCATAAAATTTTTAATTATTCTTAGTCCGCTCTCATGTGATTTTTCAGGATGAGGCTGAAATCCATAGACATTTTCATATTCTACAGCACTGACAAAATCATACCCATACTCAGTATAAGCTAAAGCAAATTTACTATCACAAACAGCATGATATGAATGAACAAAATACAAATAAGCACTCTTGCCAAGACCATCTACAATTTTGCTTTGTTTAGTAAATTTAGCCATATTCCAGCCCATATGCGGCACTTTAAGAGGCTTATCAAATTTAGATTCATCAAATTTAATAATACTCCCATCAATCACTCCAAGACCACTATGCTCACCAAATTCATAGCTCTTTTTAAACAAAAGTTGCATCCCAAGACAGATCCCAAGAAACGGCTTACCACTAGCTATAAACTCTAAAATTGCATTATCTAAATTTGTATCTCTTAATCTTTGTATCGCCTTACCAAAAGCACCTACACCAGGCAAAAGCAACTTATCATAGCTTTTTAATCTATCTGCATCGCTTACTAATTCACTCTTAGCACCGACAAACTCAAGAGCGTTTTGAACGCTTCTTATATTTCCAGCACCATAATCAATAATCCCTATCAACACTACCCCTTTTTAAAACAAATAAATAGCAACTCAAAGCAACCATCAAAAGCCCTACCCCACCGATAAGATAGATAGCGTATAATATCTGACTTGGATCAGTAATTGCAAATTTAAATACCAACATAAGAGATTCAATAGCTAAAGCTATAATAATACTCCCTATAAATCTTACCATTGTTCTACTGCCGCCATTTTGATGGTGATTTGGCCGACCTAAAACCTCAGCTTCAAATATCGCCTTAACAAGATCAAATATTGCAAGTGCTAAAGTAAGCACAATAGTGGATTCAAAAACCTCACTAATATTAATCTCATTAAAGCTTTTTAATACAAAGCTCTTTATACCATAAACAAATAAAACCAATGAGATCGCAAAAAGAGCAATAGAAAAAACAGAATATATAAGCTTTGTAAATTTGCCAAATATTCCATCTACAGAACTAGGACTAATCATAGCCAAAAGCTCTTTTAACCCAATATCCACACATGCTATATAAAGCAACTCTTGTTTATCATTACATATAGGCATTGAAGCTGTAACACAAAGGCGATTAGTAAGGCTTGATGGATATGGATCAGTTAGCACGCATCGCTTCTCACGAACACATCTATAATAATACGCCTTATTACTTCTATTTATTCCCTTACCAGATATATTTTTAGAATCTAGACTTATGGTATTATCTAGTTGAATTCCATTTTTATCTAATATATAAAACGCATCAAAGCTATCAACCTCATGTGCGATCTTATCAAAACCATCATTAATGCTTTGAACATTTACACCAGGGAGATTATTTGGTATATTTCTATCTAAAAGATGGCATAAATAGGCTCTAGCCTTATAGCGTATCTCACTAAATTCTTCAATCTCTTTAAAAATCACATTAATTCCTATTTTTATTATGATGAAACTCAGGCACGATAAGTTTTAATCTTTGTTCAACTTCTGCGTCGTTTTGACTTTGTAATAGATCAGAAATTTGACTATTTAATAGATCGATATCATATGGTTGGCTTTTGGTTACAAAGATACTTTCAAATTTAGTTGCTACATCATTTGGATCAATCAAAAGCTCTTCATACAGCTTCTCACCCGGACGCAAACCTACAAATTTGATTCCAAGATGCTCTTTATTGCTTAATCTTAGCATTCTTTTAGCCATATCAGCGATACGAACTGGCTCACCCATATTAAGCACAAAAAGCTCACCGCCTTTAGCTATACTAGCTGCTTGAAGAACCAATTGACACGCCTCACTAACAAGCATAAAATATCTTGTAATATCTGGGTGAGTTACACTAAGTGGCTCATTGGCTGCTATTTGGGCTTTAAATTTAGGTATAACACTACCACTACTTCCTAGCACATTACCAAATCTAACTGCAACAATCTCAGTAGAGCTAGTATTTGAATTTAACGCATATAATTCACAAACCCTTTTAGTAGCTCCCATGATATTTGTCGGCCTTACAGCTTTATCAGTTGAGATTAGCACTACCTTTTTAGTTTCATATTTTTTGGCTAAATCTATAACATTTTTAGTTCCCATTATATTATTTTGCACAGCAATTAATGGATTAAACTCACATAATGGAACATGCTTATATGCAGCTGCATGGATCACTATATCTGGGCGAAATTTAGAAAATACAAAATCAAATTCATTAATATGAGTGATATTTAACATAACTAAGCGATTACGCTCATCAGCGTTTGTGGCTTCATTAATCTGATATAGATTATACTCGCTATGTTCTACCATTATTAACTCTTTAGCACCAAATTTCAAGCACTGCTTACATATCTCGCTACCTATTGTCCCGCCAGCGCCAGTAACCATCACTACCTTACCACCTATAAATGACTCAACAGCTGCACTATCTAGGTCTTTTGGTTTTCTAGCTAGTAAATCTTCTATGCTAATATCTGTAATTCCCTCATTTTTTTGCCCAATTAAAGAAAATATTTTAATATCTTTAAATCCTAAAGTATCTAGCTCATCATATAGTTCTTTAAGCTCATTTGGCATAAGTTTTAGAGCTATTATAGCGCTTTTTACGCCATCTTCTATATAGCTTTTTAGCTCATCTTTATGACCTACTTGATAGCCATCGCAATATGTGCCTACTAGATCTTTTCTACCATCTACTATACCTACGGCGTAATAGTTTGCATATCCACTTTTGAGTCCTTTTAGGATTTGTAGAGTTTTAGAAGTAGAGCCTATAATAACGCAAGGTTTGCCATTTTTAGCCTTTTTAAAATCCATTAAAGCTCGTTTTGAAATTCTTAAGCTGCCTACCATAATAGCCGAAATAAGCGCATCTATAATAATAACACTTCTTGGAAAAGGAGCAAAGATCTCCTCATAAGATAAAAATATTCCAAAAAATATTCCCGCACAAAGCAGACAAGCTAGTGAAATTTTTCTAGATTCATTTAATCCAAAAAATCTCCACGGCACTCTATAAATTTGAAAAGCCCATAGCATAGCAATCTTGATAACAATCAAAATTACTCCACTATATATCATACCAGGAATAAATATCTCAGGTATATCCCCACTAAATCTAAGTAAAAAAGCAAAATATATACTAAATGCAAATATCAAAGTATCGCATAGTAAAAAAAATGCTATTCTACGCCTCTTAGTCGCCCTAATCACAGCGCACTCCTAACGATATTAGCAACTTTTTCTACTAATTCATCACTCATATCAGCACCACTTGGAAGGCACATTCCTCTACTAAAATAATCCTCACTCGTGCCATCTACAACGCATTTAGCACCTTTAAATACTGGTTGAAGATGCATTGGCTTCCATAGTGGTCTGCTTTCTATATCGTGTTTATTTAGTGCTTCTATAACTTTTAAATGCTTATTTTTCTCTTTAAATAAAAGCGTAGTAAGCCATCTATTACCACGAGAATTTGGAATTTCAGGCATAAACTCAGCCACATCTTTGAGTAAATTTGAATAGATATCAAATATCTGCCTTTTTCTCTCTACTCTGCTTTGCAAGACCTCCATCTGCCCTACTCCAATAGCACCCAAAACATTACTAAGTCTATAATTATACCCATAATCTAAATGCTCATAGTGTAGCAATGGCTCTCTTGCTTGCGTGCTATAATATCTAGCTTTATTAGCTAAGTTTTTATCATGGCTAACTAACATACCGCCACCACCTGTGGTTATGATCTTATTTCCATTAAAGCTATAAACTCCAATATCACCAATGCTTCCAAGTGCTTTGCCTTTATAAAATCCACCCAAAGCCTCAGCTGCATCTTCTATAATAGCTATATTATTTTCAGTACAAATTTCTACTATCTCATCCATCTTTGCTGCTTGGCCATATAAGTGGGTTATAATTAGTGCTTTTGGCTTTTTATCGCTTTTATTTATTGCATCTTTTAAGAGTTTTGGGCTAAGATTCCAACTCTCATCACAATCTATAAATATAGGCTCACACCTTTCATACATTATAGGATTTACACTAGCAGCAAATGTAAAAGATGAAGCCAAAACAGCATCGCCATCGCCTATTTTTAAAACTCTAAGCGCTAAATGCAATCCAGCAGTTGCTGAGCTAAGAGCTACTGCATTTGGTGATTTAGTATAATCTTTTATACTATTTTCAAACCTATCTACAAACTCTCCAAGTGGTGCTATATAATTACTTTTAAATGCTTCATTGACATACTTTAACTCATTACCGCCCATATATGGTGCGCTTAAAAAAACTCTAGCCATTATATTCCTCTATTAATTAATGGCCATATTTTATCAAAGTTAGAATAAACTTAGAATTAATAACGCTAAAAAGTTAAATTTATTCATTGATTTGAGCTTACTATGCTTTTTGTAGCTTTGATTTTGTTATCAGTGTATAAAACTACATCTTTTATTACTAGCTTCTTAATCGCTTTGATAAAATTATTCATAAATTCAAAATCAATATCACCGTTATTAGTAGGCAAATAAATTTTTTCTTTTTTTACCCTCTCCCAAGTTGCTTTAAAATCATAAGAAAATTTTTGCTTAATTGTTTTATGTATAGCAGTTGTAGCATAAAATAAAATTTCGTTATTGCTCTCAATATTCTCCCATTTAATCAAATATGCGTCCCATAAAACGCCTGTTTTTTGAGGTTGCGGATACACATCGCCAGTCGCAACTGCACCATTTTGAACTATACATATTGACATTTCAGTAAAATCAAATATATCGCTACTACCATAAAACATAATTCCATTATCGCCATGTTTTGCATTAACTAGCGGTAAATTATATTTTTCGGTTTTTTCGCTGTTTGTATCACTTCTTTTATCAAATTTAGCATTTTTTAAATTTACTTTTTTAAAATAATCTGCAATTCTAAATTCGCCCCAATTATAATTTTCAAATTTAGAAAGAGCGGATAATTCAGCGGCGGTTAATTCGTAATCTTTTAGTGACGCGGCGGCAAGATACGCCTCTAGCTCTGCTACTCGCTCCGCCTCTAGCTCTGCTACTCGCTCCGCCTCTAGCTCTGCTACGAAGCTCTCCATAAATTCAAAATCAATATCACCATCTTTATTTATTGGGAGTTGGATTTTTGTATCATTTATTTTATCTTTTGATATTTTTTGAGTATAGTTATATTTTTGATTAATTTTTCTTAATTGAGAAATTATAAATAATGCTCTTTTTCTATTTAGAATTTTATCATTTTTCAATATTGCAATATTTACAGATGCACAAAAATCCATAGATTGATAAAATACTGTTGTAGCATAATTTATGGAAATTGTAATCGCATTTCTACTAAAAACTTTTGTAGGCGTTGCATATTTTGATAGTCCATTATTAGTGCTAATTTCATTTATTAAGGGAATATTGCCGTCTTTACATTGATTAGGGGCTTTTTCTTTACCTCTATATTGTTCAAACAAATCCCCAATTCTAAACTCGCCCCATTTTATATTTTCTAATCTTTTGCTACTGGGTAAGTCCTTTGGGTTGCTTTGTTTGTTTTTTATAATGTTTGAAACTTCCCACGCTAGATAGTCGCTTACAGTTTTTTTAAAATCCTCTAAAGTCGGCGTTGTATCAATCGGTGCTGATTGATTCCAGTCAGAGCCATTACTAGGGTCTATCACGCCTTCGAAGTAGTCATTTGAACTAAGCAAATTTAGATAATTTTTGCCATAATGCACTAGATCGACAACCTCAGCATACCTGGCCTTAGCATTACCAATATCTCGTAAATTTAGGCTAGATTTGGCCTTTTTGCGGTTTGCTCTTGCGTAGCCATCATCGCTAAAATCTATAAATTTAACCACATGTTTAGCATTATGAGCCTCACCTACTTTAAAGACATAAATATTAGTTTGAACACTAGATTTACCGATAAATAGGTCAATTGGCATTTTAATACTAGCTATTAAAGTGTTAGATTTTAGAATTTCTTTATTGATAGCTTGGGCTTTGCCATTTCCGGCTGAACTTTGGATAATTATAGCTGCATAGCCGTTGTCCATCATCGATAGGGCTTTTTGGACAAATATCATTCCATTACCCTCAGCTGAATACGGTGGATTTAGAATAAATGCAGTAGCTTTGAATTTGCCCTGCTTTGTGCCATAGGCATAATCTCCATCAAAATCTCTAAGGCTATCTTTATTTAAAATATTTGAGCTACCATCGCCCATTAAGATCATATTTAACACAGCAAGCATATAAATATTTGGCAAAATTTCCAAGCCCATTAGCTGTTCAGCTTTTATTGTGGCGATTTTTTGCTTTTGAGAGTCTGGGGATTGAATTTGATTTTTAGCATCTTCTATCATTTCGTTCATCGCAGCAATCAAAAGTCCAGCCGAACCAGTAGCAAAGTCCCAAACAAAGCTATCTTTATTTACTCTAGCGAGTTTAACTAAGAGTGTTGCGACATATGGCGGAGTCAAAACAACATCATTTAACTGATCTTGAGTAAAGCCTAGCCAAGCATACATTTCATTGAATAATTTACCGGTAAAATCGATATTTAACTCACTTTTATAATACTCACCTAAATCATCTACGATTTTGCAAAATACACGCTTTAGTTGGCTCTCACCGTTTATTGGCTTATTTAAATTTTCAGCTGTTAGAGTGTTAGCTAGCGTGCGAATTATTAGCCCTTGTTTATCTTCTGGGATTGATTTTTCTTTGAGAAAATTTTTGACTTTGCTTAAAATTTTATCGCCATCTCTCTCTCCGTTTTCTTCAGATGATATTAGCTTATCTTTTGTAAGTGGTGCAACCTTACCGCCCTCAACACCTAAAGTAGCGATAATCGTTGCTACAACAAGATAGACTCTATCATTTTCGCTTAAGCCTTTTTCATCTCTATAAATATCATTATTTAACTTAGTTAAAACTATAGAAATTTCTTCATCTTTTTTGGTTTTTATCGCTTCTAGCTCTTGAGGGGTTAGATTTAACTCTTTTAGTTTTTGAGTAAATTTGATAAAATTCTCATCTTTTAAAAATGATAAATCGCTATATTCACCTACTTTTATAGCTTTAGCTAAGTTGGCTTTGCTTACATAATATACGCCAATTTTTATCTCAAGTTTGTCGCTTAATGTATCTTTAAAGCCAGTAACGCCAATAGCAATAATCTCATCATAGTCAGTATGGTGTAAAATAGCATTAGCATAATGCACAGCACCATTAACCGCATATTCGTTAATATTCTTGAAATTTGGCTCATTTTTAGTATTTTTGTTATCGATTTGACCATCTTTATCAAGCTTAATTAGCTTATCTTTATAGCCTTTGTATTCAATTAAAACTGGATAATATTTTAGACTTTTTGGGTCTTGCTTTAGTAGCTTAGCATCTGGGCGATTACCACCTGCGCCGCCATTTTTAGAATAGTATAAATTTAATGCGTTATCAATTTGACTATTTAAAGATTCTTGTTCGAGTTTATAATCTAATTTATAGCTTTTTAACTGGGAATTAATGTAATCTGCAACATTTGGTTCTACTGATTGAACTTTGGATTTAGCCATTTTAGTTCCTGAAATTATGATAATTTAAAAGCTATAATTATATATTAAATTTACTAAAATAACAACATTTATCTTTAATCATTAAAAATTCAATCAACTCATTATTCTTTTTTAATTTTTTATTGAATTTTTTATATTTATTCTTAGCTTTTTTAAATGTTTTGATGGCTATTTTCTATTCATATTTTCATATTTTGCATAATTTATTATATCCATATGATATCATTTAATAATCCTTGATTTGAGCGATATTTGTAGAATTTTCTTTAACGAGCATCATTTTCTTAATTAATCACTTAGCGGCTTTAGAAGAGATAAAAAATTAAATATGATATAAAAATGTAAATTGAATAAAAATGGTGGTTAGAGGCAGAATCGAACTGCCGACACGCAGATTTTCAGTCTGCTGCTCTACCGACTGAGCTATCCAACCACCTTAAAAATGAGTTGTAATTATACCTTTTTAAAACTTAAATATAGATAAAATTCTACTCAAATTTAAGAATTTATATAATTTTTGCTATAAATTCTTTAAATTTATCTCCACGATGTGCATATGAACTAAACTGATCTAAACTAGCACACGCTGGACTAAGCAAAGCAACATCATCTTTTTCCATCATTTTATCTATCAAATTTACAGCATTATAAAGCTCTTTAGCATTAAATACTTTAGCGCCAAATTTATAGCTCATCTTTTCTATATCATCGCAATTTGAGCCAATAGCATAGATTGTAGCGCCTTGCTTAGCAGCTGTAGCGACTACTTTTTCTATACTCACACCCTTATCATCGCCACCTAATATAATATGAATCTTAGACCCCTCATATCTGGCTAAGGCTTGAAGAGTTGCGTCTATATTTGTAGCTTTAGTATCATTGACCCATAATCTACCTTTGGCGTCCTTTAACTCTTCAAGCTTGTGAGGCTCAATGATAAATTTATTAAGCAAATCAATGCTACAACGACTAAATATTATGCTCTCAATACAAAGCGCCATAATCGCATCCATCAAAAATGGAACCCTAAAATCAATCCTACCAATATCTATACTAAATTTATTAGCTAAATCAATCTCATCATCATAAGATATTATCTTAGCATATGATTTTACTGATTTTTCATACTCTTTAGGAATAATTGCTACACTGCCTTCTTTCATCATTGATAGTGGCTTTAACTTAGCATTTATATACTCTTTAGCACTTCCATGCCAGCTTATATGATCATCGCTAATAGGCAGTAACGCATATATATCAGGTGTTGCAAATTTCGTATAATGCATAGTAAAAGAGCTAGTCTCTAAAATCCAAATTTTAGCCCCTTTACCTACTAATTCACCAAGTGGAATACCCACATTGCCACCCATTATAGCACCACGATCTCTTAATAAATGCTCAGTCATTTTAGTCGTTGTAGTCTTGCCATTTGTGCCACTAATCCAGATACTTTTGGGGGTGGAATTTCTAAAATAATCATACTCGCTTATGAGATTTTTAGCCGATTTTATCAGCTTATGAGATGGCGGAAATCCAGGACTTGGAATCTCTAATTCACTAAGATTAGGATCAAATTTATCAATCGGTAACAAAGCATTACCATACTCATCACTACTAGCTACTTTAAATTTATCATCATAGATATTCCAGCCGCCACTTTTGGCGATAGATTTTGTTGTATTAGCATATCCAAATAGAGATTTTATCATTATTTTACCTTAATTTTAAAGCTATCAAAGCAATTAAATTTGCCACCAAAGCTATCATCCAAAACCGCACAATAATCTTATTTTCGCTCCATCCTTTCATCTCGAAATGATGGTGTAAAGGTGCCATTAAAAATATACGCTTTTTTCTAATCTTAAAGCTACCAACTTGCAAAATTACAGAGAGCGTCTCAACCACAAATACAAACCCGATTATTATAAGCAAAAGCTCATTTTTTGTAACAATCCCCATATATCCGATAAATGCACCGATACTAAGGCTACCACTATCACCCATAAAAACCTCAGCCGGATAGCAATTAAACCATAAAAACCCAAAAAGCGCCCCAATAACAGCAGTAACTAAGATCACAATTTCGCCTAAATTTACCACCTTAGGTAGCAATAAATAAGAGCTATAAACTGCATTTCCCATCAAATAAGCAAATATTCCAAGACTAACTAATCCAAAAATAGAAGGCACACTAGCAAGTCCATCTAATCCATCTGTTAAATTTACAGCATTAGATGCTGAAGTAAATACCAAAACCCAAAATAACATTGCAAAAATAGATATATCTAAAATCGCATGCTTATAAAATGGAAAATAAAATAAAGAATCAAGTCCACTAAAAAAATATAAAAGCACAGCAGCTATCACACCAAGCACAATTTGAAAAATAAATTTAACCCTAGCGTGCAAACCAGCGTGATTTTGGCGACCAACTATCTTGCTATAATCATCATAAAAACCAAGCAAACAAAATCCACCCAAAACAAAAAGCCCAATAAGCACAAAAGCATTGCTTAAATTTGCACTCAAAAGCGTGGCCACTACAGCACAAATAACAAAAACAACACCGCCCATTGTCGGAGTTTTACCTTTTTGCTGATGAGATTGCGGAGCTAGCTCATATATAGGCTGATTAGCATTTTTAATCCTTGCCCAAGCTATAAATTTAGGCATAAAAAATAGAGTCAAAACAAAAGCTAAAAAAAAGCTAATCCCAGCACGAACGCTAATATAACTAAAAAAATTAAATTCAAAAATTTCATAAATATAATAAAACACCAAAAATCCTAAGACGATAACTAAAAAATTTAAGACAAAATTATATAAATTTTTTGATAATATTTGGATAAATCTAGTTAAAAATTTAAAAAAATTATAATTATTTATAAATCAATGTTAAAATTGTGCCTAAAATATGCTTAAATAAGGACATAACCAAATGAGCAAAAAATCTATACTGGTAATCACTGATGGAATTGGATATAATCCAAGCAATGAATTTAATGCATTTAATGCTGCTAAAAAGCCAACATATGAGTGGTTAGAAGCAAATGCTGCTAAAAATTTATTAAAAACTAGCGGTCTAGCTGTGGGCTTGCCTGATGGGCAAATGGGCAATAGCGAAGTTGGCCATATGACTATTGGCAGTGGAAGAATCCTATATCAAAATTTAGTTAAGATTGACAAAGCAATAGAATCAGACAAATTAAAAGATAATCCAGAATTAAAAGAGCTACTAAATAAAGTAAATAGAGTTCATGTTATTGGTCTTTATAGCGATGGTGGTGTACACTCACATATAAATCATTTTGATGCTATATGTCAAATTTGTATCGCAAATAAAAAAGAGGTTTATGCTCACCCTATCACTGATGGCCGTGATGTCAATCCAAAAACTGGATTAAATTTCATCAAATCTCTACAAAACAAATTTACCATTGCCTCAATCAGCGGTAGATTTTATGCTATGGATAGGGATAAAAGATGGGATAGAGTAGAAACTGCTTATAAAATCATAGCTCAAAATGAAAATTTACAAACAATAACTCCAGTCCAATATATGGAAAATTCATATCAAAAAGAGATATTTGATGAGTTTATAGAACCAGCTAGTTTTATAGATTTTGGTGGAATTAAAAAAGATGATGGAATAATCTTTATCAACTTTAGAAATGATAGAGCAAGGGAGATTTGTGCTGCTTTGGCTAGTGATGATTTTACTGAGTTTAATCGTCAAACTTACTGCAAAAATCTAATTACAATGACAAACTATGATGATAAATTTAGCTTTCCTATAATGTTTAAAAATGATGATATTAAAGATACATTAGCTGATGTTATAGCAAAAAATGGATTAAGACAACTCCACACTGCCGAGACTGAAAAATATGCTCATGTAACATTCTTTTTTAATGGTGGCAAAGAGGATCTTGTAGAGAATGAAACAAGAGTATTAATACCAAGTCCAAAAGTTAAAACATATGATGAACAGCCAGCTATGAGTGCATATGAAGTAACCGATGCGGTGATAAAAGGCATAGAAAATGGGATTGAATTTATAGTAGTAAATTATGCAAATGGTGATATGGTCGGTCACACTGGAAACTATGACGCAGCTATAAAAGCAGTTGAAGCAGTAGATGAATGCTTAGGTAAAGTGATTGCAAAAGCTAAAGAGTATGGCTACTCATATATGCAAATTAGCGATCATGGAAACTGCGAAGCAATGCAAAGTAGCGATGGCGAATTACTAACTAATCATACAACATTTGATGTATTTAACTATGTAGTAGCTGATGGTATAAACTCAATAGAATACGGCGGGCTAAGCAATGTAGCTCCAACAATACTAAAATTAATGGATTTAGAAATTCCAGAAGTTATGGATAAACCACTATTTTAAAGGATAATAAATGAAATTTAGCGGAAAAAATGTTTTAGTTACTGGTGCAAGCCGTGGAATTGGTGCTGAAATTTGTAAAGTTTTAGCTAGTTTTGGACTTAAAGTTTGGATAAATTATAGATCAAATCCTAAGCTTGCAGATGATTTAAAAGCTCAAATAGAAGCTGGTGGCGGAAGTGCTGCTGTTGTTAAATTTGATGCAACAAATGAAGAAGATTTTATAGCAGCTATAAATCTAATTATTCAAAGCGATGGAGAGTTAAGCTATCTAGTAAATAATGCGGGAATTACAAATGATAAACTAGCTTTAAGAATGAGTGTAGATGACTTTGATAGCGTTATTGATGCAAATTTAAAAAGCGCATTTATTGGTTGTAAAGAGGCACTTAAAGTAATGAGCAAAAAACGCTTTGGTTCAGTTGTAAATGTAGCTTCAATAGTTGGTGAAATGGGTAATGCAGGCCAAACCAACTACTCAGCTAGCAAAGGCGGCATGATAGCAATGAGTAAAAGTTTTGCCAAAGAAGGTGCTAGTAGAAATATCAGATTTAATAGCGTAACTCCAGGATTTATAGCTACAGATATGACCGATGCTCTAAGTGATGAAATTAAAGCACACTACTCAGCAAATATTCCATTAAAAAGATTTGGAGAAGCTAAAGAGGTAGCCACAGCAATAGCGTTCTTGCTAAGCGATTATGCAAGCTACATCACAGGCGATACCCTTAAAATCAATGGTGGCCTATATATGTAGAAAACTTTAAGCCAAATTATAGTAAGATTACACTCATTTTTATTTTAGGAGAAAATTATGGCAATATTTGACGAAGTTAGAGATGTTGTTGTAGAACAACTAAGTGTTGCAGCTGACGCAGTAAAAATGGAGTCAAAAATAATTGAAGATCTAGGTGCTGATTCACTAGATGTTGTTGAGCTTGTTATGGCTTTAGAAGAAAAATTTGATGTAGAAATCCCAGATAGCGAAGCCGAAAAATTAATTAGCATCGCAGATGTTGTAAATTATGTTGAAGGTCTAAAAAAATAATTAAAATATTAAGTGATTAAATTTAAATTTTAGGAGAAGTAGCATTGAAAAGAGTGGTAGTAACTGGTTTAGGCATGATAACTGCGCTAGGTCTTGATAAAGATGTATCTTTTAAAAATATTTGCGATGGCAAAACAGGTGTAAAAAAGATAACCCTATTTGATGCTACTGATTTTCCAGTACAAATAGCTGCTCAAATAGATGATTTTGATCCAGCTACTATAATGGAAGCAAAAGAGATAAAAAAGGTAGATAGATTTATCCAATTAGGCTTAAAAGCCGCTAAAGACGCTATGGATGATGCGAATTTCAAAGATTTTGATCCAAGTGAATTTGGCGTTAGCTCAGCTGCTGGCATCGGTGGCCTACCTAATATAGAAAAGAATTCTAATATATGCTTAGAAAAAGGCCCTAGAAAAATATCTCCGTTTTTTATCCCTTCTGCTTTGGTAAATATGCTTGGCGGATTAGTTAGTATAGCTCACAATCTTAAAGGTCCAAACTTATCAAGCGTAACAGCGTGTGCTGCATCAACTCACGCTATATGCGAAGCAGCTAAAAGTATAATGATAGGCGAGACAAAGGCTATGCTAGTAATTGGTGCTGAATCTGCTATCTGCCCTGTAGGTATCGGCGGATTTGCTGCGATGAAAGCACTATCTACAAGAAACGACGATCCAGCAGCTGCATCAAGACCATTTGATGCAAATAGAGATGGCTTTGTAATGGGAGAAGGTGCTGGTGCATTAGTGCTAGAAGAGTATGAAAGTGCAATAGCTAGAGGCGCAAAAATCTATGCTGAAGTAGCAGGATTTGGAGAAAGCGGTGATGCTCATCATATCACAAGCCCAAGTCAAGATGGCCCACAAAGAGCTATGAGTAAAGCCCTATCAATGGCTGGAGATATCAAAATTGACTACATCAACGCTCATGGCACATCAACATCAGCAAACGATGCCAATGAAACTGCTGCTATCAAAGCTGTATTTGGCGATAATATCCCAGCTATTAGCTCTACTAAGGGTCAGACAGGCCACTGCTTAGGTGCTGCTGGTGCTATTGAAGCCGTTATTTCTATTATGGCAATGGATCAAGGCATTATCCCACCAACAATTAATCAAACAGACAGAGCGCCTGAATGCGATCTAGACTATACTCCAAATAATGCTAGAAATTGCGAACTAAATGCTATAATGAGCAACTCATTTGGCTTTGGTGGAACTAATGGCTCAGTCATATTCAAAAGGCTAAAATAATGGCTAGCTATCTTGATTTTGAAAAAGGTATTCAACAGATTGATGAAGATATCGCCAATGCTAAAATTAAAGGCGATGAGCATGCTATTGAGATCCTAAGCAAAAATTTAGAAAAAGAGATAGCAAAAACATATAAAAATTTAAATGAATTCCAAAGATTAAATTTAGCTAGACATCCAGATCGCCCTTATGCACTTGATTATATCAGAGCTCTTCTAACTGATAGCTATGAAATTCACGGCGATAGAACTTACGCTGATGATCCATCAATTGTCTGTTATAGTGGCTACATAGGCAATAAAAAGGTAATTGTCATAGCCGAACAAAAAGGCCGTGGAACAAAATATAAAATTATGAGAAATTTCGGTATGCCTCATCCTGAAGGCTATAGAAAAGCCCTTCGTGTAGCTAGATTGGCTGAAAAATTTGAAATTCCTGTAATATTTTTGATTGATACTCCGGGTGCTTATCCTGGTGTTGGTGCTGAAGAGCGTGGTCAAAGCGAGGCAATTGCTAAAAACCTATTTGAACTTAGTGAGCTTAGAACTCGCACTATTGCTATAGTTATTGGCGAAGGTGGTAGTGGAGGCGCCTTAGCTATTGGTGTGGCCGATAGGCTTGCGATGATGAGAAACTCAGTATTTTCTGTTATTTCGCCAGAGGGTTGTGCAGCAATTTTATGGAATGACCCTAGCAAAAGCGAAGCTGCTACAAAAGCTATGAAAATCACAGCCGATGATTTAAAAGAGCTAAATTTAATCGATGATGTTATTGATGAGCCAGTTATGGGAGCGCATAGGGATAAAGATGGCGCTATAGCTGCTGTTGGTGAGTATATCAGAACTAAGCTAGAAGAGCTTGAGAAGTTATCAATTGATGAAGTAGTAAGCGCTAGAATGGAAAAAATACTCTCTGTTGGAGCTTATGAATAATTGACTATTTAGCCAGGTTTTAGTATAACTTGGCTAAATTTTAATCTATTTTACTCATTAGGCCTAAAATATCTTTAATCCTTTTACCCAAATTTAACTTAATTAGATAATTGCTCTATTAATGGCACATTTAAAATCGTAGATATTTGAAGTAAGTGAGCAATATTAAAATGGGCTCCTTTTAGACTAATCTCAGCAAAACTTACTACACTTACAGATTTATACCCCATATCCAAAGATAAAGATAAAGATAATTGCGAAACCTTGCGCTCTTTTCTAACTTTTGCTACATTTTGCCCAATTACTTTAGATGTAATTGGAGAATTAAGCCTTAAATTTGGTAAAGATTTTGACATCTATAGAGTTTGGACTGGATACAGCTATAAAATGTAGTCTAGAGATAAATCTGACATAAATGATTCAAACTATAGCAATAATGAAATAAAATTCAAATCACATAACATCATCTTAGGAGCAAGATACACTCCATCGATTAATGATAGTTTTAAAGCTTTAATTGGGTAGCTATAACAAAAGGAGAAAGTATTGATACAGACAATAATGGCTCAACACAAAAAGTAGGTGATACTAAAACAGGCGGTATTTTGGATTGAAGCTTGGTAGTATTTATGCGATAAATGATAGCAATGAGATTGAATTTATCTAAAAAGCGATTACACATCTACAGGTTTAGAAGGTTATAAAATAGAATGGATTATGGTGCTTATTTAGGTTATAACTATAAATTTTAATTAAATAGCCAAAGAGATTTTCTCTTTGGCTAAAGATTATCGATTTTGATTTTGCGCTCTTAAATTTCTAGCTAAATCACAAGAGTTATTATCACCGTTATTACAAGCAATTTGATAGATTGTTGCAGCAGTGTCAATATCTCTTGGCATACCATCGCCATGAGCAAACATATCTGCAAGCTGCTTACAAGCTGGAATATATTGAAAACCATAGCAAACCATATCATAAGCGATTGCTGCACTTCTAAAATCTCCACTTTTATAAATATCATCAGCTACTCTTTTGCATTTAAAGGCATCTTTTAGCTTTGAGCATTCACTATAAAAGTTATCAATCTTAGCCTTAACCTCTTGTTCGCTAATGTTGATTGGCTCAGGTTTAACAGTAATTGGCCCAGGGAATTTTTGCACACAACCAGCCAGAATAAACCCAGCTAAAACTGCTACTATAACCTGTCTCAATCCTCCCTCCTTAATATATAATAGGTCTGCTTACCAGCTAGTTTTTCTATGATAATTTTATACTTACTAGCCCATGACTGCACAATCTCATTAAATTCATCAATAATCTCTGGAATAGTACTTTCACATTTGATTTTAAATTTATCTTCACTATTAGATAGAGCGACAAACCCATCGCTATGTTTTATTTTTTCATGTAAATTTATAATATGCTCAATCTCTTTTTCATCAAAATCAGATGCTGATAAAACTCTTTTTACCTGCTCTACAAGCGCATCATTTACATTATATCCAAGTCCAGTTAGCACTAGTTCTACACTCATTATCTCCCTTTAATTACTTGATTTTTGACTAATCAATACAGCTTCTATTATCTTTTTGATATCACCATCTAAAACTGCATCAGCTTGCGAGTAGGCGATATTACTTCTATTATCTTTTACTTGTTTGTATGGAAATAAAACATATGAGCGAATTTGATGACCCCAGCCCATTTCGCTTTTTTCTACTGATTGGCTAGCTGCTCTTTGCTTTTCTAACTCTAGCTCATATAGCCTTGATTTGAGCATTTTTAGAGCTGTAGCTTTGTTTTTATGCTGACTTCTATCATTTTGACATTGAACTACGATTCCGGTTGGATGGTGAGTTATGCGTACGGCTGATTCAGTTTTATTTACATGTTGGCCACCTGCTCCACTGGCTCTATAATAATCATATCTTATATCTTTTTCATCAATATCAATCTCGATATCATCATCAATCTCGGGACTTACCATTACACTTGAAAAGCTCGTATGACGCCTACCAGCACTATCAAATGGGCTGGTTCTTACTAGACGATGAATTCCATTTTCAGCCTTTAAATAGCCATAAGCATTTTCACCTTTTACAATAAAGCTAACATCTTTTAATCCAGCCTCATCGCCCTCTTGAAAATCTAAAGTCTCAACCTTAAAGCCTTCTCTTTCGCAAAATCTTAGATACATTCTATATAGCATACTAGCCCAGTCATTACTCTCAGTTCCGCCAGCTCCTGGATGAATACTTACAATAGCATTTTTGCTATCATCTTCGCTGCTTAGCATCATGGCAACTTCTAAATTTATAATAGTCTCTTCTAACTTAACAGAGTCCTCAAATAGCGAATTTATAGTATCTAAATCATTTTCTGAATTTGCTAAATCAAATAATTCTATAGCATCATTTAATGAGTTTTTAGCATTTTGAAATTTAGCTAGCATAGAGTTTAATTTGGTCTTTTCTTTACCTATTTGTCCAGCCATTTGGACATCACTCCAAAAGCTAGGGTCTTGTTCTAAAGCTTCAATCTCTTTAAGTCTTGATTGTATTAAAGAGGGATTTACAACTTTAGCAATATTATCAACCTTGATCTTTAAACCCTTTAAAAGTTCGTTATACTCATAGTTATCCAAAGTTTTACCTTTTAAATTTTTGGCGAAATTTTATCTAAAATATGGTTAAAATTTAATTATTTAAAGGAAAAATTTTTAGAAATTTATGCTAAAATTATAGATTAAAAATTTCAAAAGAGAGTCTTATGCAGATATTAAAAACAGTACAAGAAGTGCGTCAATTCCGTGCTACTTGCAGTGGAAATGTAGGCTTTGTGCCGACAATGGGTGCTTTGCACGCCGGTCATGCTCAGCTATTAAAAAGCTCTGTATCACAAAATGATCATACTATAGTAAGCATTTTTGTCAATCCAACACAATTTTTAGCCGGTGAGGATTTAGATAGATATCCTAGAACACCTGAGGCTGATATTAAAATATGTGAATTATGTGGAGTAGATGCAATATTTATGCCTGATGCTAATGAAATTTATAGCCAAATAGAGCCAAAAATCTTAGCACCAAAAGAGCTATCTAGCACACTCGAAGGCGCTACAAGGCCTGGACATTTTGATGGTGTTTGTACAGTATTAACTAAATTTTTTAATATCATAAATCCTACAAACGCATACTTTGGCAAAAAGGACGCTCAACAGCTTTTAATAGTACAGCATATGGTAAAATCGCTATTTATGCCAATTAATATAGTTCCTGTTGATATAGTTCGCTCTAGCGATGGCTTAGCACTTTCGAGTCGTAACTCATACTTAAATGATGATGAATTAGCTCAAGCATTAAAACTCTCAAGGTCTTTGATGAAAGCTAGCAATTTAATTAAAGCAAATAAATTAAACTCTCTTGAGATAAAAGATGCAATGAGTAGCTGTCTAGAGCCTTTAAAAGTTGATTATATAGCAATTGTGGATAAGAATTTAAAACCGATTGATAGCATTGAGCTTGGCAATACTATTATTTTAATTGCTGTATATGTAAGCAATACACGCTTAATTGATAATTTGTGGGTGTAATATGGCAAATTTATATTTAGTTTCACTTGGATGTAATAAAAATCTAGTTGATAGCGAGATCATGCTTGGAAGACTAAGTGCGTATGATTTAGTAGATGATCCTAGCTTAGCTGATGTAATGATAGTAAATACCTGTGGCTTTATAGAAGATGCTAAAAGCGAAAGCATAAGTACAATTTTAGAGCTAGCAAGTTATAAAAAACCAAATTCAGTTTTAGTAGTTACTGGCTGCTTAATGCAAAGATATAAAGATGAGCTTATGCGTGAGTTACCAGAGGTAGATATATTTACTGGCGTTGGAGATTATGCTAAAATAGATGAGATAATCCTTAAAAAACAAAATCTATTTAGTCCAGAAACATACTTGCAAGCAGCCAATACCAAAAGAGTAATTACTGGTTCAAGCTATCACGCATATATCAAAATCTCTGAAGGTTGTAATCAAAAATGTAGCTTTTGTGCAATTCCTAGCTTTAAAGGAAAGCTAAAAAGTAGAGAAATTTCAAGTATCGTTGATGAGATAAAAGAGCTAATTAGTAGAGGATATAATGATTTTAGCTTTATCGCACAAGATAGCAGCTCATTCTTGCGT
The DNA here is from genome assembly GCF_002138755.1 of Campylobacter sp. P0109. NCBI lineage: Bacteria > Pseudomonadati > Campylobacterota > Epsilonproteobacteria > Campylobacterales > Campylobacteraceae > Campylobacter > Campylobacter sp. P0109. The sequence continues at coordinate 71,688 of NZ_MJKK01000004.1, read as the reverse complement.
GATCATGGAGAAAATGAAGGGCTTATAGCTCTTATAGATGAGGTTGAAAAGATAGAAGGGATAAATGCAGCTAGAATTTTATATCTATATCCTACAACTACCAACGCAAAACTAATTCAAAAAATTATTGATTCCAAAGTATTTGTCAATTATTTTGATATGCCTATACAGCATATAAATGATGAGATGCTAAAGATAATGCGTCGTGGTGCTAATAAAGATAAGATAATTGAGCTTTTGAAAATGATGAGAGAAGCACCTAATAGCTTTTTGCGTACTGGAATCATAATAGGCCATCCAGGAGAAAAAGATAGCTATTTTGATGAGCTTTGTGAGTTTTTAAGCAAATTTAAATTTGATAGAATCAGTGCATTTGCTTACTCCAAAGAAGAAGATACTCTAGCTTATGAAATGGAACAAGTAGAGCCAAAGATTATCACGCAAAGATTAAATAAGATCGAAAAGATTATAAAATCTAGCATTGATGAGAGCTTTAAAAGCTTAATTGGAAATACTATCAAAGTACAAATTAATGGTACAAGCAGCGAAGGCGATATGTTTTATGGCGCTAAGGCTATAATTTGGGATAGAGATATCGATGGTGAGATTCTTATCAATGATAGCGAGATTGAAAATCCAAAAGTAGGACAAATTTATGATTGTCAGATCACTGAATTTGTTAATGATAAACTAATTGGACAGATTGTTTGCAGTTAAATTTAGAACCATTAAAAGACAAAAAGGCCCTGCTAGCTTTTTCACACGGAGTAGATAGTACAGCTCTTTTTTATCTTTTAGTTAAAGCCGGAGTAAGCTTTGATTGTGCAATGGTAAACTATCAAACTCGCCCTAGTAGCAATACTGAAGAACAAAGTGCTATAAAACTTTGCAAACAATTTAATAAAAAAATATTTATTCATAAAGCTAATTTAAATTTAACCAGCTCCAATTTTGAGATGACAGCTCGTAAAATTAGATATGAGTTTTTTGACTCTATAATATGTGAGTTTGGTTATGAAATTTTGATTTTAGCACACCAGCTAAATGATGCAACTGAATGGCTATTAATGCAACTAGCTAAAGGTAGTGGCGCTGTGGGACTAGCTGGAATGAGCGAATTTAGTACAAGGTACCTAAAATCTCAAAATAGAGAAATAGGAGTATTTCGTCCGCTTTTAAGTGTTAGCCGTAGTGAAATTTTAGAATTTCTACACTCTCAAAATATAAAATATTTCATAGATAACTCCAATCAAAATCTAAAATTTACCCGTAATAAAATTAGGGCTGAATTTAGTGATTCTTTTGTAGAGCAATTTAGAAATGGAATTAAAAAAAGCTTAGAGCTTTTAAGGGATGATGCAAAGCTACTTTTAGGTGAGTTTGAATATAATGATGGAGAGCTCTTTATAGTGGCTAAATCGCAAAATTCAATCTATCTAATAGATCAAGCCTGCAAAAGGCTAGGCGTACTAATGAGTCAAAAGACTCGTCAAATTTGTACTCAAAATGATTGCGTAATATCGCATAAAATCACAATTACATCAAATAAAAAATATTACTTTATCGCTCCATTTATAAAAACCATAATGGATAAGAAACTAAAAGATAAATTTAGAATCCTAAAAGTTCCGGCCTTGCTTCGTCCATATCTAGCAAATAATTTAGAACGTCTTAAGGTTCTTGATAAATTTTTATCACAAAGCTAGTTTGTATATATCCATCTCTTGACTCCATCTTAACTGGAAAATCAACTCTGATAAGATTATCATGTGTATTCATATCAGCGATAAAATCATATAAATTTTGCGGATTTTTCATTGTAGCACTTACATTAGCTTCGCTAATTATATATTTAGAATTGCTTGTTATAGTTTTTGGCTTAGTAAAGTAGATATTATCAAAATACTTCCCAGCAACACCGATAAATTTCATCTGATTAAAGCTATTTTTAAGCGACTCTAACGCTTTTGTATTTTGCTGTTTTAACTTTTCATAGGTTGCTAAATGATCATTATAAAGCTGGTTAATTTTAGCTAAATTTACCTCTTTTTCACTGCGAATCTGCGCAGCTTGTTTGTATTTATCAATTGAAGGCATAGCCACAGCAAAAACCATTACTAGCACAAAAATCACAAAAATCAAACTATAAATTGCTAGCTTAGTAAGGTCGATATTTTCTAGACTTCTATCTACTCTCATTTGCCAACTTCTCCATTAGGGCTATTTTTATTAATACTTACAAAATTATACCAACCATTTGGAAGCTGATAAAATGTGGTATTTGATACAGCAAATATTGACTTTAATGGTGCTTCAAATAGTAACTTAAAACGATCTTTTGTTGGTGTTAATCCTTTTACTTTTAGCATATACTCTTCCATATGAACGCTTTTAAGAGTTACTCCATCAGGAACTAGATTAAATAAATTCATCAAACTTTTATTTAAAATTGCATTTTTATGATAGATATCAAGAGTCATATCACGCTTTATAGAAGTGATTTTAGTCTGATTTTTCAACTCATTAATAGCTTTAAATTTAGCATCGTATTGAGCTTGTAACTCATCAGATTGTAAATTTATATTAAAAATTTGCATTCCAATAAAAATTGCTCCAGATATAAAAGCTGCTCCTATTAAAAACATTGTCCAAAGCCAAATTCTAGTAAAAAGAGAAAATAACGGCTTAACTCGTGGCTTGATAAAACTATAACTCATTGCAAATCTCTCTAATCATCATATTATTTATTAGCTTATCAATATCTTGCTTAATTAACTTAATATCTAGCATTAGCTCATTTTCTGCCATAATCAAAAACTCATTATCAAGACTTAGTCCATCAAATATTACAACACTCTCGATAAAATCACCCAAGTAATTTTTATTTTGATAATACTCAGTAATGGCAAGCTTGATATTACTAATTAGTGTAACTTCTTTACCAATATCTCGTACACTATCTTCTAATTTTTTATTAGCATTAGCAATCTCTTCATGCTGTATATCCTCAAAATCATCTTTATCTACATTATCAAAATCGCTAAATCCACCGCCAATATCACCTAGGCCTCCAAGTTTGCTTAGTCTATCTTGCTCTTCTTCGATAACATTATCTAAATCTGCGCTCTCCTCTTTACTAAAGACCTTATCATAATAATCAAAACCATCATTTTCTTTTCTAGTATCAAAATATGCACCAAATTTCATATCTTCGCCATCAAAAATCATGATAGTATTATTATCATTCATATGTAGCATATATAAAATTTTACCTTTTTTTGGGGACTCTTTAATAAGTGAGTGCAAAATACCAAATGGAGAATAAATAAGATCAGGCTTTAGTCCATTTAATGTCTCTTCAAAACTAGTTAGCTCACTATCGGGCACAACAATACTCCAACCTTTCATTTTAATCTTAGCAACTAGATTGTATGAGATATTAAATTTTTCAAATCCTCTAGCATCTACAGCTGGAAGCGCCCACTGCTTAGGGCTATTAAGCATAGCAGCTAGATATACTGAGTGATACTGCTTGGTACGCTTTTTAAGATAATCAACAAGTTTATAATCAACTACGCCATTATGAACATCAAATACAGCCTCATTACTACCTATAATCTTATCGCCTTTTACAGCACGTGAGTACAGATAGCACTGATTATCTTTAATAATAACACTAACATATAAAGTAGTCAAAAATCCACGAACCCAAGAGATTAAACCAGACATATTAAACCTTAAATTTTAAAAATTTTAGCCAATTTAGCTTTAAATTTAGATTATATTATCTACCTCATTAAATTTTTTAGCTATTAATGCTTTAGCTTCTTGCATATCTAAACCTTCTAAGCCAAATTCGTTCCCAATGCAATAGGTAAGCTTGCAAAAAGGCTTTGGCAAAATCATTTTATCCCAACTATTAAACTGCCAAAACCTGCTAGCTGTGTAACTTAAAACTATCAAATTTACTCCAGTTTTTTGTGCAACTGCCACTGAGCCATCGCTAATGCTATGTCTTGGACCTCGTGGACCATCTGGGGTAATTACTACATCAATTCCATTATGGATTGATTTTATTGCTGATAGAAAAACTTTCAAGGCTCCTTTTGATGAACTTCCTCTAATCGAACCAATACCAAAATGGCTAATAATATCGCTAATTACTTGACCATCTTTATGATCTGAGATCATTACATTCGCATTTCTGCCTTGCCAACAACTACTAAAAATAAATGGCATAAATGCTAACTTCTCATGCCAAAAAAGAGCTACTACTGGCTTGCTCTTTGGCGCTTTTCCAATAAACTCCTTTTTGCAAGTTAGATATATAAGCTTAATTATAAAAACTAGTAAATTTTCTACTATTTTATTAACAAATTTAGCCCTAAATAATCTGCCCATTTAATACCATTCTTCTTGGTTGAGTGATTTGAACCTTAGCAAATTTGCCTAGCAACTCCTCGCTGCCTTTGGCCTGAACCAAAAAGTTATTATCTGTACGACCAGCTATCATTCCATCAGCCCTAAGCTCTTCAAAATAGACATCATAAATTTGTCCTATTTTACTAGCTACAATCTCATCTAAAATTTCATTATGTCTAGACTGTAAGCGTGTGAGCCTAGCCCCAGCTATGCTATCATCTATCTGATTTGGCATAGTGGCTGCTGGAGTTAGTGGGCGGGCCGAGTATTTAAACGAAAAAACTTGCTCAAATCTCACTTTTTCTAAAACATCCATCGTATCTTCAAAATCTGCGTCACTCTCACCAGGAAATCCTACTATAATATCAGTTGATATGCTAACATCAGGACAAAGCGTTCTAAGTTTACTTGCTCTATCTAAAAACCACTCCTTAGTATATCCACGTTTCATAGCTTTTAGTATTGCTGTACTTCCACTTTGTAGTGGCATATGCATAGATTTACAAATTTTAGGATTTGAGCTAAACTCGCATAAAAATTTATCATCCATATGCAAAGGATGCGGACTAGTAAAGCGAATTCTCTCTACGCCATCAATTTGACTAATTAAATTCAAAAGATCGCTAAAATCTATCTTTTGGCCATTAGAATTGCTAAATCTTTTGCCATAGTTATTGACATTTTGCCCTAGCAAAAATATCTCTTTAGCTCCATTATTAGCGGCTTTTTTAATCTCATTTAAAATTATATCTTTTGGTATGCTTAGCTCATCGCCCCTAGTGTGCGGGACTATACAATAGGTGCATTTCTTATCACATCCTATCATGATATTTACATAGCTTTTATATGGGCTAGTGCGAAACTCGCCAAACGCATACTCGCTCTCATCGTGATTGATATCTACGCTCACAAATTTAGGCGTTTTGACTGCGGTTTTGATCTTTGATACATTTCTAGCTCCAAGGACAAAATCCACATACGGCGCACGCTTAAATACTTCAGAGCCAAGATGGCTAGCCGTACAACCACAAACACCTATTTTTGCTCCTGGTTTTTTGACTTTTTCAAATCCGCCAACCTCACTAAAGAGCTTATGCACTGGTCTTTCACGCACAGAACAAGTATTTATAAGGATTAGATCAGCCTCGCCAATCTGATTAGTAGTCTCATACTCATCATCTAATTCAGCTATGATATGCTCGCTATCACGAACATTCATAGCGCACCCCAAAGTCTCTATAAAGAGCTTTTTTTTACTATTTTCCCCACTCAAAGTATATGCACCTCATACATATAGTCATTCTCATCTAGGCCATATTTTACCGTGCGGTGATATACGCTTAATCCTTTGTTCTCAAAATGCTCAACTAAGGCAATAAGCTGCTTATGTGAGTTATCACGATCAAAATAGAATATCTTTCCACCATCTTTTAGCGCAGCACTCTCGATCTTTTCTAGACTAATTGTTTTTGGTTTTGCATCTAACTCAGCTCTAGCTAATTTTAACTCCATTTTTTATCCCTTTTTGAGTGATTTTAACTCATTAGTATATCAAATTTGCTATAAAATTTCGTTTAAATTATATAGTATAAATATATTTAAAGATTATAAAAGCTAATATAAGATAAAATAACGGGCTTGCAAATTTTAAATCTCAATAATTTATTATTTTGACAAATTAATCACAAAAGGCAACTTTATGGAGAGAATATTAGATATAATCGAGTCAATAGCTAATGAAAAAAATTTAAACATTGATGATGTAAAAGCCAGAATCTTAAAGGCCTTTGAATCAGCTGCTAAGAAACTATATGGTTCAGAGTGCGAGTATGAAGCACTAATTAATCCAACAACTAAAAATATCACTCTATATCAAAAAATTCTAGTTGTTAATAATGATGATGAACGCCTAGATAATGAGCATTTTATCAGCCTTGATAAAGCTCATGAATTTGATAAAAGCCTTGAAATAGGCGATAGTCTAAACTATGAAATAAATATAGAAGATCTAGGTCGCACAGCTGCTGGAACGCTTAGCCGTGAGATAGAGTATCATATCCAACGCCTAATAGAAGAGAAAATTTTTGAAAAATATAATGCTAAGATTGGTTCACTTGTCTTTGGTTCAGTTACACGAGTTGATTCTGAAGAAAATACATTCATCGAAATTGATGAGATCAGAGCTGTAATGAGCATGAAAAATCGTATTAAAGATGAAAAATTTAAAATTGGTGATGTTGTAAAATGTGTTATTAAAAGCGTAAGGCTAGATAAAAAAGATGGTATAAAAGTTGAACTCTCTCGTACATCACCCAAATTTCTTGAAGCGCTTTTAAAAGCTGAAGTTCCTGAGATTAAAGATGGTGGTGTAATCATTCAAAATAGCGCTAGAATACCAGGTAAAAAAGCCAAAATTGCTTTATATTCTACTACCCCAAATATCGATGCAGTTGGTGCAACAGTAGGTATAAAAGGCGTAAGAATTAATGCTGTAAGTAATGAGTTAAATGGTGAAAATATAGACGCTATTGAGTATAGTAATGAACCAGCTATTTTTGTAGCACGCGCTTTAGCTCCTGCTATAGTAAGCTCTGTAAAAATAGATGGACAAAAGGCTATAGTATCACTAGTACCTGAACAAAAATCAAAAGCAATTGGAGCAAGCGGTATAAATATTAGACTAGCAAGTATGTTAACTAAATATGAGATTGAACTAGAAGAATTGACAAATGCCACACCAGCGGGTCAAATCAACAACGAAGAGGGTCTAAAAAATCTAAAAGCACTCTTTGGTGATCTTTAAAATAAAGAATTCGGTCTAGCCGAATTCTTTTACTATGAATTAAAAATTAATTTTATTCTATCTTAAGCTCTAAAGCTAAAAATTTACCAGTATGAGAACCGCTCTTTTGATATCCTTTAGCTAACTCTATTGGACTACCCTTAGCAATTACCTTGCCACCACCTGCTCCACCTTCAGGCCCCATATCTATAATATAATCACAATTTTTAATCACATCTAAATTATGCTCTATTACTATAACTGAATTTCCCAATTCAACCAAATGATGTAAAACTCCAGTAAGTCTATCAACATCAGCAAAATGCAATCCAGTTGTAGGCTCATCTAAGATATAAAGAGTAGAGCCAGTATCGGTACGACTAAGTTCTTTTGCTAGTTTAATCCGTTGAGCTTCACCACCGCTTAAAGTAGTAGCTGGCTGACCCAAAGTAAGATAGCCAAGACCGACTGAGCAAATAGTGCTAAGCTTAGCATAAATTTTAGGAACCTTAGCAAAAAACTCCAACGCTTCATCAGCGCTCATAGCCAATACTTCAGATATGTTTTTGCCTTTATATCTTATCTCTAAAGTTTGAGCATTATAGCGAGTACCTTTACATACATCACATATTACATTAATATCAGGTAAAAAGTGCATCTCAACCTTTATCTCGCCCTCACCGCTACATTTTTCGCATCTACCACCTTTGACATTAAAGCTAAAGCGTCCGATTTTATACCCTCTAATCTGAGCCTCTTTAGTCGCTGCAAATAACGCTCTTATCTCATCCATTACGCCTGTATATGTAGCTGGATTGGAGCGTGGAGTTCTGCCTATTGGACTTTGGTCTAGATAGATGACCTTATCTAGCTGATCTAAGCCTTCTATTTTAACACCCTTTAAAGCTTGAAATTTTTTAGCACGATTTAGATCTATCTCAGCTGCTGGCAAAAGAGCTTTAAGCACTAGCGAACTCTTGCCGCTACCACTTACTCCAGTTACACCTACAAGGTTACTAAGTGGAAATTTAACGCTTAAATTTGATATATTGTTTATAGTTACTCCACTTAAGCTTAGCCACTGTTTTTGTTTTCTGCCTTGATAGTAATTAATATCTTTTTGACCATTTAAATATTTTGCTGTTTGAGTTTGACTTGCTAATAACTCTTTATATGTACCATTAAAAACTACATTACCACCATAAATTCCAGCTCCAGGGCCAATATCTACTATATAATCAGCAGCTTCAATAGTCTTTTTATCATGCTCTACTACAATTACTGTATTGCCTTTTTCTTGCAAATTTCGCAAGGTTTTAATCAGCTTTAGAGTATCTCTTTCATGCAATCCAATACTAGGCTCATCTAATACATACATAACCCCACTTAGTCCGCTTCCTATCTGACTAGCGATCCTAATACGCTGCGCCTCGCCACCACTGATAGTTCTAGCATCTCTACCAAGGCTAATATAGCCAAGCCCAACATCATATAAGAAAAATAGCCTTTCATTTATCTCTTTTAAAATTGGAGTAGCTATTAGAGTTTGTTGAGGATTTAAGTGAGCAAATCTATCATTATTACTAAAAAATTTAGTAGCATTTTCTATGCTCATGTTAATAATATCGCCTATTGATTTAGACGCTACTTTAACAGCCAAACTATCGCTACATAGCCTATTACCTTTACAGCTTTCACAAACTTTTTCAGTCATATACTCGCTAAAATCTTTATCATCTTTTAATATCTCATATGCAACTTTTAGCACTCCTTCAAAGTGCTTTTTAATTCTATGGCTTTTCCATAAAAAATCAATACTTTTTGCATTGCCATATAGTATTAATCTTTTAGCATCTTCATCGAGTTGATAATATGGTGTTTTAACACTAATATCATTTTGTTCGCAAAATGCCATTATAAATTTATAATAATAGCTCTTATTAAATCCATACATTACCTTAACAGCACCATCTTCAATGCTTAAACTATCATCTATTATCTTATTTAAATCTAAACTAAAACGAATCCCTAGCCCATCACAGCTAGGACATGCCCCCTTAGGCGAGTTAAAGCTAAAACTAAGTGGCTCAAGTGTATTAAAGCTAATTTTACAATTAAAACAAGCATTATGTTCGCTAAAGTGAATATGAGAACTCTCTAGTCCTATCTCATCAGCATTTAAAATTTCAATTTCTAACTCACCAAAACTTTCATAAAGCCCTTTTTGAACATCATCTGCAATTCTTGCACTATTTTCTTCATTTACTACAACTCTATCTATAACAGCTTTTATAGTATGCTTTTTGGTCTTTGATAGTTCTATCTCTTCATCTAATCGCACCATCACGCCATCTATCATCGCTCTTATAAAGCCCTTATTTGCAAGACTCTCTAATGTATCAGCAAAGCTACCCTTTTTCTCTCTTACAATAGGTGAAAGAATTGTGATTTTAGCACCATTTGGGAGTTTAAGAATCTGATCTATAATATCACTTGCACTCATTTGAGATACTACTTGATCGCATTTGGGGCAGTGCTGAATACCTATTCTAGCATATAAAAGTCTTAGATAATCATAAATTTCAGTGATCGTTCCAACTGTAGAGCGAGGGTTTTTGCTAGTACTTTTTTGATCAATTGCTATAGCTGGGGTTAATCCTTCGATATGATCGACATCTGGCTTGCCAACTCTATCAAGAAATTGTCTAGCATAGCTTGAGAGAGATTCTATATATCGTCTTTGACCCTCAGCATATAAAGTATCAAATGCAAGCGTACTCTTACCACTTCCACTAAGACCAGTAAATACCACTAATTTATTTTTTGGAATATCTAGGTTAATATTTTTTAGATTATGCTCTTTAGCACCTCTAATCTTAATCATTTCATTCATCTTTAATCCATATTTTAAATAAAATCTTGGATTATATCTAAAATTTAATAATAAGATATTTGTCTAATTATAAAATCCAAATTTAACACTATTTGAAATTTCTAAACAAGATGGCCAAAGTGTGTAAAATCTAATACCTTTATACTCTAATTCAATCTTATAAAATAGTCCGATAAAACTCTTGCTTATTACATTTGCTTCAAACTCTCCACCCATATAAATTTCTGAATAAGCAAATATATTATTGCGAGACTTAATCCAATCAAAAAACTTATCTTGAGATGTTAAATCGCTGTGTATATAGTTCAATCCACCTAGCATTTGAGCGCTTTTTTCATCTTTTACACTATAAAAAAGCTTATTTGGAGTACCGATATCTAAAATTTTACCACCATCAATTAAGGCTATTTTATCACTTAAATAATAAGCATCATCAATATCATGAGTAACAACAATAGCAGATAAGCCCTCTTTTTGAATCATCTCTTTTAATTCTACTCTTAAAGCTTGCTTTAATCCTTGATCTAAATTTGAAAACGGCTCATCTAAAAGTAGTAATTTAGCACCAGCAGCAATCGCTCTAGCAAATGCAACTCTTTGAGCTTGTCCTCCTGAGATTTGATCTGGCTTTTTATCCTTTAGTCCTTGTATGCCAAATTTAGTCAAAAGCTCATTTATTTTATCATCTGCTTCTTTTTTGCTTAGTTTATTTAAAGCAAAAGCGATATTATCATATACGCTAAGATGAGGAAAAAGAGCATAATTTTGAAACATAAATCCAACATTTGATCCACATCTTAACTCATCGTATTGACTATTTTCTAATTTAGCAATACATCTTAAAAGCGTACTTTTTCCACTTCCACTACTACCTAAAATAGATAAAATTTCATTACTTTTAAGACTTAAATCAATCCCTTTTAAAACCTCATTTTGACCAAATTTTTTATGCAAATTTCTAATTTCTAGCACGTTTTGCCTTTATAAATATATGGGTAAAAATCAATACAAATAACGATAACACCACTATCATTAAAGATGGTAATGCACTATCATAAATTCTCTCATCAGTAGCGTACCAAAACGCCTTAACGCTCAATGTCTCAAAACTAAATGGCGATAACATACGAGTAAGTGGTAACTCCTTAATAGTGTCTATAAATACAACTAAAAACGAGAGTAAGAAAAACTGCTTTAATAGCGGCATATATAGCTTTATCATTAATATAAAATAGCTTGGGCGTAGCATATATCCAGCCTCATCAATAGATGTATGAATTTTAGCAAAACCACCATCAATAGAGTATATAGCAGTAGCTAAAAATCTAACTACATAGGCAAAAATTAAAACGCTAAATGATATTCCTAAAATTGCCACATTAAAAATCTCGCCTATAAATGCAGCTGCTATCATAAGACTTACACCAATAGCAGCCCCTGGAATAGCATATCCTACTGAACTAGCCTTAAGTATCCAAAAGCCAAATTTTCCACCTTTGTTAATTCTAGCTACAAAACACAAAATAAATGCCAAAATAGTAGTAACAAGTCCAGTAATTCCAGCTAAAATAAGCGAATTTAAACTCAAAATATAAAAATCAATTTCAAAAAGCTTATAATCTTTAAGCCCCCAATATCCAAGCCATATAAATGGCAATATAAATCCTATAAATAATATTATAAAACAATATAGAGTTGCTATTATGGATTTAAATTTGCTAAGATCTCTTTTTTGAATAAACTCACTAATATCTTGATTAAAGCTAAATTTGCTCTTTTGACGCTCTTTATACTCTACATACATAAGAGCAAAAACACAAAGCATTAAAATTGCTGAAAGCGCACTTGATGAGTATGGATCTCCAAGATCATACCAAGTTTTAAAAATCCCTGCACTAAATGTATCTACCCCAAGATACGCACTAGCTCCATAATCGCTCAAAACCTCCATAAGCACAAGCATAAGCCCAGCTATAATGCTTGGCATAGCTATCTTAATGCTAACTTTATAAAATATCTTAAATTCGCTATATCCATTGATTTTTCCCACTTCATAAATAGCCATTGATTCGCTCTTAAAAGCTGACTTGGCAAATAAATATACATATGGATATAAAGATACACTAAGCACAAAAATAACACCATAAATATTAAAAATATCAATTCTAAAGCCAAATATACTTTCAAACTCGGCTCCATAATCCATAATTCCAACATAAACAAAAGCCAAAATATAAGCCGGAATAGCAAGCGGTAAAATTAGTAAATTTTCTAAAATTTTACAAAAATAAAAATTATAATTACTAACCAAATAAGCCGTAGAAACACCCAAAATATAACAAATTATTAGCACAAAAAAGGCCACTATAAATGTATCTTTAACAAATCTAAAAAATAAAAACTCAAAAAAGTGGCTTAAATTTCCACTAATTTGAGCTAGTCTTGAATCATCACTACTAGCAAAAGCCTCAAATAGATATGAGCCAAATTCAATAAAAATACTAATAACAGGAACAACAACTAAAAAAGCTATAAAAAGCCCAAGGATCTTTATAGCTTTTGTTTTATCTCTCATCTAAATCCTACTTCATCATAGATAAGTACTGCATCTTTTACATTATCTGCGATTTTTGATACTTCTATGCTATCTTCTTTAAATTTACCAAATGATTTAACTACATCTGAAGGTTCTACATCACTTCTTGCTGGATACTCATAGTTGATATTTGTTAGCATTGTTTGAACCTCTTTGCTTAGCATAAACTCCATAAATTTCTTAGCTGCTTCTTGGTTTTTACTTGATGCTGTCATAGCAATTCCGCTTACATTAATATGCGCACCACGGCCATCTTGATTTGGGAATATTATACCAATTGAGTTACCTACTTCTACATCTTTTGGATTTTTAGATGTTCTTAGAAGTCCTATATAATAAGTATTCATAACAGCATATGGAGCTACGCCAGATACCATCTGTCTAGCTTGGTCTCTATCGCCACCTTTTGGAGGCATTGCTAAATTATCCAATACTCCTTTAGCCCATTTTTTAGCCTCTTCTTTGCCATCATTTGCAATAATTGAAGCAAGTAAAGTTTTAGAGTATGCAGCTGTAGCGCTTCTTACTAAGATTTTACCTTTTAGTTCAGGTTTTGCTAAATCTTCATAATTTTTTACTAAATTTGGATCGATTTTAGCATTTTTATCATATGCGATAATTCTTGCTCTTTTAGTAATAGCAAACCACATATCATCTTTATCTCTTAAATTTGGAGCTATTGTATCTTTTAGAAATTTAGAATCTACTGGGGATAATACATTTGCATTTTTAGCCTCAGTCAAATTTGAAACATCGGCAGTTATAAATATATCTGCTGGAGAATTCTTGCCTTCTAATTGCAATCTTTTAATTAGCTCAGGCGCTCTTGCAGTTGTGTGATTTATCTTAATACCAGTTTGAGCCTCAAATTTTTTATATATCTCAAAGTCAGCATCATAGTGTCTAGCTGAATATATATTGAGTTCAGCTGATACCAAAGTCGTAGCACTAAGTAGTGCAGCTATGATAATCTTTCTCATCATTTTCTCCTGAAATTTAATTTTAATAGCGAAATATTAGCTCTAAGAAGTAAATATTCTGTAAATGATAATAGTTATTAATTTCTATTGAATTAAATTTGGGCCAATAATTATTAAATTTAAATATAACTTGAAATAAAATTTTAAATCAAAATTATAATAAAGTGTTACTAAATTACACATTTTTATAAATTTTTTACTGAATTTAGGCTTAAATTTATTAAATTTGAGATATTGCTGATATAATGCAATTTTAAATAATTTCATAATAAAGGTTAACAGATGTCTAATCCAAACATCCCTGTTGACAAGCAGACAAATGCTGTACAAATCATCGGCTTAATCGGTGGTGTTATAGCTGCTATGCTTGTTTACTACATAATGCCTAGCAATGCTGGCGAGATAGCCTTAGCAGCCGCAAATGGCAAAACACTCAATGTAAATGCTCTTCCCATAGTTGCCGCTGTGGCTGTTTTAATGGGTATATGGTGGATGACTGAGGCTATCGCGCTTCCTGCTACGGCTCTTCTTCCAATGGTTTTATTCCCTATTCTTGGTGTTGATACATTCAAAAACGCCGCCGCTCCATACGCAAGTGATACTATATATCTATTCATGGGTGGTTTCGTTTTAGCCCTTGCTATGCAAAAATGGAATCTCCATACTCGTATTGCTCTTGGCATTGTACTTTTAGTAGGTACTAGCCCTAAACGCCTTGTGGCTGGATTTATGATAGCTACTGGCTTTATGTCTATGTGGGTTAGCAATACTGCAACTGCTGTTATGATGCTTCCAGTTGGTCTTTCTGTTCTTCATTTAGTAAGTAAATTAACCGGTAAAGAAGATGGCACAGTAGAAGGCGATTTAAAACACCTTGATGAAGTAAGCCGCAAAGGCACTCAAGGCGGATTTGCAAGTGCTGTTATCCATAAAGGAAAAGATGTAGTAAGCGAAATCAAAGACAAAACCGCAGCCTATACTTCAAATTTCGGTATTGCTTTAATGCTTGGTATAGCTTATGCTGCATCTGTTGGCTCTCTTGGCACTATTATCGGCACTCCGCCAAATGCGCTTTTAGTAGCTCATATGAAAAATGAATTTGGTATCGAAATTGGCTTTGGCGAGTGGATGTTGATGGGTGTTCCTCTATCTATTATTATGCTGATTGCTTGTTGGGCGCTTTTGGTTTATGTATTGTTTAAACCTGAAATTAATGAGATTCCAGGCGGTAGAGAGGTCATTCATGCAGAATACAAAAAACTAGGTTCAATGAGTAGAGCTGAGTGGCTAGTAGGTGGCGTGTTTGTCTTGGCTGCGCTTTGTTGGATATTCCTTGGATTTATATTTAAACACTATGGAATTAAAGTCGCTAGTTTGGATTCTGTTATTGCTATGAGTGTTGCTGTATTGCTCTTTATAATTCCAGCAAATTCAAATCATGAGAGATTGATAGATTGGAATACGGCCAAAAAATTGCCGTGGGATATCTTAATCTTATTTGGTGGTGGTCTAGCGCTTTCAGCTCAATTTAGTAAAACTGGTCTTAGCTTATGGATTGGAAATCAAGTATCAGCTCTTGGATTTATGCCAATTATATTAATTATATTAATTGTTACAGCTCTTGTTATATTCTTAACAGAGATCACATCAAACACAGCTACCGCAGCAGCGTTCTTGCCAGTAATTGCTGGTGTGGCGATCGGTCTAGGATACGAAGGACAAAATATAATGCTATTTACAGTTCCAGTTGCTCTTGCTGCTACTTGTGCATTTATGTTACCAGTAGCTACTCCACCAAATGCTATTGCCTATGGTTCTGGCTATGTCAAAATCAGCAATATGATCAAAGCTGGTTTATGGTTAAATATAATAGGTGTATTCCTAATCACACTAACAGTTGTATTCCTTGCAACTACAGTATTTGGACTAAGCTTATAATCCTTTTAGCTAGGCGAATTCGCCTAGCTACCTCATCTAAATTTAATACACTTTTTAAATCCAAAATTATTATCAACATAATTTTAATATTTATAAATTACACATTGTAATAAATATACAAATTTAATTAATAAAATTTGATAATTTCAATAATCATTTAGAAAAAAATATGATATAATTATGAATTACATAATTTATATTAACATTATAAAAATTAATAAGCATGGAAAGATTAAGATATGAAAATTTTACTTTGTATCTTTGTATTTGTTATAATAGGCTTTGCAAAGTGCCAACTAGTGCAAAAACCTAGTGATGATATAAATAGCGTAGATGTTAGCCAAACACAAATAGCATATAGTAATCTAAAAAATTTATATATAGCAGATCTTAAAACCTACAAAATCCTATCTCAAATAGATATAAAATCTGATAAAATCAATGTAATTAAATTTAATAATCTAAATCTTATAATTGGCCTAGATAGTGGCTATGCTATACAAATTAACCCAAAAGGGGTTAAATCAATTCTAATTGACCCGACAAAAACCAATATAATAGATGGCATTACATCTATAAATTTTATCAAAGATAAGATTATATTTACTCTTGGCAATGCGACTTTAATAATCTATGATACAATTAATAATATATATAAAAAATCAAATTTAAACCTAAACTCAAAGATAACTGCTACACATATAATTGACAACGCTCTTTATATCGCTAGTTTTGATAGAAATATATATAAAGTTGAATTAGATACGATAACAATCAACAAAATTATGCAAACATCAAATTTACCAACTGCAATGATAGATTTAAATCAAGAACTAATCATAGGACTAATAGATGGCAATATAATCTATAAAGATAAAATTTATAAAATCTCAAACAACCAAATAAGCACAATAAAAATTTATAAAGATAATATTTATATTGGCGATTGGGATTCAAATTTATATATTTATGATTTTAATTTAAATTTAAAAAATAGCACAAAAATCGGCTATGATTCAATTCTGGATATATTTATTAGTAAAAATAGCCAAGTTGCACTATGGAATAGTGCTATTTTTTCTTGTAATTTTGGTATTGAGTAATTGATACAAATTTTATAAAAGGAGAGCTTTATGTATAGTTTTATCAAAAAGCCATTAGTGCTTGGCGCTGGCTTATGCTTAGGCTTATCTAGCCTTTTTGGTGCTAGTGAGCTTGAAACTATCATGAAAGAGCGAAACTTGAGTGAAAAAGATGTCTTAGCAGCAGCTAAAACATATCAACCAAGTGGTCGCAAAGATGAGTATATCGTCTTTAGTTCTGGCGGTCAAAGTGGCCAAGTAATCGTATATGGCGTCCCATCTATGAGAATTTACAAATATATAGGTGTATTTACTCCAGAGCCATGGCAAGGTTATGGCTATGATAGCGAGAGTAAGGCTGTATTAAAAGGCGGTGCTATCAGAGGCAAGGAAATCACATGGGGTGATACTCACCACCCAAATTTCACTGAAAAAAATGGTGAATATGTGGGCGATTATCTATTTATCAACGATAAAGCAAACCCAAGAACAGCTGTAATCAATCTTCATGATTTTGAAACTACTCAAATCGTGGTAAATCCAATCATGAAAAGCGAACACGGTGGAAGTTTTGTTACTCCAAATACAGAGTATGTAATCGAAGCTAGCCAATACGCAGCTCCATTAGATAATAATTATCATCCAATCGAAGAGTACGAGTCTGTATATAGAGGTGCGATTACATTTTGGAAATTTGATTATCCAAAAGGTAAAATTGATGAAAAAGCTTCATTTTCACTTGAGCTTCCTCCATATATGCAAGACTTAAGCGACGCTGGTAAGGGTGAATCAATGGGTTGGGCATTTACAAATAGCTTTAACTCAGAGATGTATACTGGTGGTATTGAAAAGGGTCTTCCTCCATTTGAAGCTGGTATGAGTAGAAATGATACTGACTACATGCATATGTATAACTGGCAAATTCTAGAAAAACTAGCAAAAGATCCTAAAAACTACAAAGTAATTAATAACCACAGAGTTATTCCTATTAGTGTAGCTGTAGCTAATAACGCACTATTTTTAGTTCCAGAACCAAAATCTCCACATGGTGTAGATGTAAGCCCTGATGGTAGATATATCCTAGTAGGCGGTAAGTTAGATACTCACGCTAGCGTATATGACTTTAGAAAAATAAAAGCTTTAATAGATAAAAAAGAATTTGCAGGTAAAGATCCTTTTGGAATTCCGATTTTAGATATGCAAAAATCTTTGCATGGTCAAGTAGAACTAGGTCTTGGACCACTTCACAACTCTTTTGATTCTAAAGATGGCGTGGTTTATACCTCACTATATGTAGATAGTCAAATCGTAAAATGGGATTATAAAAAGTTAAAAACTCTAGATAGAGTAAATGTCCATTACAATATCGGACACCTTGATACTATGGAGGGTAAATCAGCTAAGCCTGTTGGTAAATATGCCCTAGCATTAGATAAACTCTCTATAGATAGATTCAATCCTGTAGGCCCACTTCATCCACAAAATCACCAATTAATCGATATAACTGGTGCAAAAATGGAGCTAATCTATGATATGCCAATTCCTCTTGGTGAACCTCATGATGTTATCTCGATTGCAGCTAGTAAATTAAAACCTGCAATGACTTATAAAATGGGAACTAACTCAAGAACAGGCGAGCAATCAGTCGGTATGACTCTAGCCGGTCAAGAGAGAGTCGAGAGAAATGGCAAAAATGTAACTGTATATGCTACTCTTGTTAGAAGCCATATAAATCCTGAGCATATAGAAGTAAACAAAGATGATAATGTTACTATCTATCTAACTAACTTAGAAAGAGCTCAAGATGAGACTCACGGCTTTGCAATTGACTTATATAATGTTCATGCATCTATAGAGCCTGGTAAAACTGCGAGCGTGAATTTCAAAGCTGATATGGAAGGTGTATTCCCTTACTACTGTACTGAGTTTTGTTCTGCTTTACATCTAGAGATGATGGGGTATCTATATGTTAAAGATCCTAAGAAAAAATATGAATCAGTCAAAAAAGCAAAACTAAAAGAGTTAAGCCCAGCTCAATTAGAAGCTGAATACAAAAAAGTAATCGCTACAAATAAAGCAACTGATGATGTTATCCAAAGCGTTGTTAAATTCTTAAAAGAGAAACACTTTGAGAAATATCCAAAAGTCAAACAACTTGTTGAAGATGCACTAGATCAATATGGCAAAATTCCTGAAGTAAAAGCAAAAGCTGATGAAGCCTATAAAAAAGGCGATGTCAATGGCGCTATTCTTTGGGAGTATCAAGTATGGCAATATATGGTTAAAACTGCTGATGTTGGTCTAAGAGCTAAAAACAACCTAACAAAAGCCCTTGCTACACCTATGACAGCTGTGCAAGCTCGTGGTGAAGAAGCTTATTTAAAAGGTGGATGTAATGGTTGCCATGTTATCGGTCAAGTAAGCTCAGGTCCAGATTTAACCGGTGTTCTTCTAAGACATGAAAATGCCGAACAATGGGTGTTTGATTTTATCAAAGATCCAGCTAGCAAATATGAAGAAGATTATGTTAAAGCTATGATTAACTTCTTTAATCTAAGAATGCCAAATCAACATATGACTGACCAAGAGATCAAAGATATAATTGAGTATCTAAAATGGATCGATGAAAATGCTGGATTGTATTAAAATTTAGCAAATGGGGCGGAGATTCCGCCTCATTAATTAAATTTACTATCCGCCCAGATGGACTGATAGTAAATTTAATTAAAGGAGTAAAAATGAAAAGGTATCAACTCTATACCATACTAGCTCTAATTTTAATGACTGTGGGATTTACTATTCCTGTAATTGCATATCATGGTGTAGCCAATAAGATTAAAAATGGTGCTGAGATTCCAAGCTATGTATATCCAATATATAATCTCTACACTAAAATTCAATATAAAAATCATCTAATGGCACCAGAAGTTAGAAATGATTTAGCAAAAATGATAGAAACAAGATCTGAAATTGGAGTGCCAAGCCTTCCTATATGGTATGTATCTTTAGAGGCTCCTAACTATCCTAAAGAGGCCTTTCCAGATGGAATTCCAGTATATTTTCATGTAGATGGTTATAGTGGTGATGTGCATGAAATGAATACTATAAATCACTATATAGGTATGTATCCTATGGAGCATGGTGGCAATGTAGAAAGAGCAATCGCACCATACTATTTGCTTATTGCAACTATCTTTATGTTGCTATATCTATACTATAACGGTAAAGGAAATTCGCTATTACTAATCCCTACGATTATCGCTCCAGTACTATTTATGAGTGCATTTGCTGGCTGGCTATACTGGTATGGTCATAATATGCAAGAATGGGGCGCATTTAAGATTAAGCCATTTATGCCAACAGCTCTAGGTGATGGCAAAGTGGCACAATTTACCACCCATTCATATCCTACTATAGGATTTTGGGTTATGATTACTATGAGCGTTTTATCAATTTTAGCAATATTTTCTAAAAATAAATATCTTAAGGAAAATGCGTGAAAAAACTCTGCTTAATAGCTCTGCTATATAGCTTTACTTTTGGAAATGACTTACAAAATGCTATAGATAGTGCAAGTAGTGGAGATATAATAGAGCTTAGCAGTGGAGTTTATAGTGGTAATATCATTATAAATAAGTCAATTACTATAGATGGAAAAGATAGAAGCGCTATCATTAAAGGCGATGGAAAAGGCGATGTGATAAAAATCAATAGCTCAAATGTAAAGCTATTAAATTTAACCATTGAAAATAGCGGTAATTCTCACACTACTATTGATTCAGCTATAAGTTGTGATAGCGCTAGTGGAGTTGAGATTATCAACAATGCTATCAAAAATTCACTTTTTGGAGTAAATTTCAAGCAGTGTAATGGGTCTAAAATAGTTGATAATTTTATCACTTCAAAGCCTGTTGATTTAGGACTTAGAGGTGATGGAATTCGCCTATGGTATAGCCATGACAATATAGTACAAAACAACCATCTAAGCAAGAGCAGAGATATGGTAGTATGGTATTCTAGCAATAACCAAATTCGCAAAAATTATGGCGAGTATGGCAGATATTCACTACACTTTATGTATGCTGGAAAGAATTTAGTTGAAGAAAATATATTTAAATACAACTCTGTTGGTATATTTTTTATGTTCTCTTCAGGAACAACTGCTAGAAAAAATCAAGTTTTAAACTCTACTGGTGCCTTTGGAGTTGGTATTGGTATGAAAGATACTAGTGATTTTATAATACAAGATAATATATTAGCCTATAATGCTAGAGGATTATATCTAGACCAATCTCCGTTTCAACCAGGCACTACAAATGTTTATGAAGATAATCAGATACTATACAACACAGTTGGAGTTCAATTCCATGCTACTCAGCATAAAAGCATATTTAATCGTAATGATTTTATAGGTAATATGGAGATTGCTATCAACGATACACCTGGTTCTAAAATTGATATAAATGAGTGGAGTAATAATTACTTTGATGATTATGCTGGATTTGATAGAAATAAAGATGGAATTGGCGATATAGAGTATAAGAATTTTACCTATCTTGATTCACTTTGGCAATACTATCCAAATTTAAGGCTATTTTATGGAAGTGCAATTATGAGTATTTTAAACTTCATCTCTAAACTCGCCCCATTTTCTGAACCAGAGCTATTAATCACAGATACAAGTCCGCATATGGAGCCATATCATGAATAGAAGAGAGTTTAGCATTTTTAGCATTGCTGCGATTGGATGCGCTGCTGGTAGTGGAGTTTTAATAAATAAATTCTATGAACCAAAACTACACCTTAGACCACCAGGAAGTGTTCAGAATTTTGAATCTTTATGCATCAAATGTGGCCAGTGCGTTCAAGTCTGTCCATATCATAGCATTGAACTTTTGGGGCTTGATGATGGGATAAATTTAGCCTCAGCATATATCAATCCAAGCAAAAGAGGCTGCTATCTATGTGATTTATTTCCTTGTGTATTAGCCTGTCCTAGTGGCGCACTAGACCATAGTATAAACTCTATAAAAGATGTTAAAATGGGAGTTGCTGTAGTAAGAGATATACAAAAATGCTATGCAACGCTAAATAAAAATGTAAGTCAAGATGATATTAGTATCCTACTAAATCGCCAAACCTATAACCAAAGAGAGAGCGATGCTAAAAAGATTATAGAAGATAATATTGATAAAAGCTGCTCATTATGTGTAAATTCTTGTCCAGTTGATAAGGCTATAAGTTTTATACAACTAAATGAAAAAAAGGTTGTAAAAATAGAGTCAAATTGCGTAGGATGTGGAGTTTGTCAAGAGGTATGCTTTGCTGGAGTGATTGAAATCTTACCACAAAAAAGCTATAACGAAATTTATGAGGAATCAAAATGAAAAAGTCAATTACGATTATACTAAGTGCAATAATATTTCTAGGATGTTCAAATCAAACAAATTCTAAAAATGATCCACAAGAGTCAAACAAAACGGCTACTACAAACTCAATTACAATCAAAAAAGGCAGCAGTGCTAATCAAACAAAATCTGATGAATGGGTAGTATATGATATAGATGGAAAGAAAAATATTAAATTTGGCATTGGCGAATCAAACGAAACTACAAAATCTATTGGCGCTATTGCCTTTACTAGGCCACCACTTCAAAGTATAAATAAAGCCTTGCTAAAAGGCCAATTAAGTAAAAATTTCATTACCAAATGTTCAGCCTGCCATGATGATTATGCCAATGGAATAATTGGTCCATCGCTATTAGATAAGACAAGCGAGCAGATATATGATATGATAATTGCATATCGCACTAAAACAAAAGCCAATATATTAATGGCAGATCTTGTAAAATCAATGGATGATAAAGAGGTGGCAGATATTGCCAATGAAATTAGCCAATTCAATGAACAATTTAGGAGTAAAAAATGAATATAGGCAAAGTAATAGCTCTATTTTTGGGCGGTTTGATTGTTGTTTTAATGCTTTTTATGCTATTTAGCTCTGATAGCTCAACTCAAGCAACACAAGAACCAGTAAAAAATGAACCAAAGCCAGTAACGCAAACCACTAGCAATTCAAGTGAATTTCAAACAAGCGATGAGTTGAATAAAATTAAAGAGTTAAAACAAAGCGTATCTCTAAGCAGCGATGGAGTAAGCAAGATATATTTACAAAGTTGCGCACCATGCCATGCTAAAGATGGCTCTGGAATCTTAGCTCCATCAATTATTGGCAAAAGCAAAGAAGCTATTCTAGCTAGATTAAATGAGTATAAAGCTGGTAAAATACCAAATAGTTTAATGGAAGGACTTTTAGATAATGTCAGCGATGAGAATTTAACAATTCTAGCTGAAGAGATATCTAAATTTAAATAAATATCATGAATAAATATCAAGGCCGCCAAACAGTAGCAAATACTAGTTTTTTCTCTACTTTTATAACCACAACAAAAGATGGCAAAAAGCGTCCTAGCATAAGGTTTTACCGATATTTTACGATGATTTTGATTCATCTTTTGTTTGTGCTTTCATTTGTAGCAGATATTCAAGTCATTGAAGGTGATATTACTGGGTCTAGAATGCTAGGATTTCACTTAGCTGATCCATTTATAACCACACAAATTATCCTTAGTAGAGCAGAATTACCTGTAAATCTACTCATTGGGGCTTTTACTATTTTGGCCTTTTATATGCTTTTTGCTGGACGTGCTTTTTGTTCGTGGGTCTGTCCATATAATTTTTTTGGCGAATTTGCTGAGAGATTAAATGCTAAATTAGTTAGCAAAAAAATAATCAAAAAAAGAGAATTTGATACAAAAATCAGATATATATTTTTGATAATTTTTTGGATTTTAAGCTTAGTGAGTGGATATTTAATATTTGAGATTTTTAATGTTGTAGGTATAGTATCAAGATTCATCATATATGGATATAGTGCTGCAATTTGGTGGGCTGTTTTGGTATTTTTAGCTGAAGTATTCTTTAGTAGAAGATTTTGGTGTAGATATGTTTGTCCTATTGGAACATTATATTCATTATTATCTAAATTTAGAGCTATAAAAGTTAGCTGGAATAAAGAAAAATGCGATCACTGTGCTGTATGTATGGATGTTTGCATTGTCCCAAAAGTTCTAGAAATTACAAAGTCTAAAAATAAAGATGTTCCAGGAGAGAAATTTAGTATAATAAGCGGGGATTGCACTATGTGTGGTAGATGTATCGATGTGTGCCATCAAGATGCTTTAAATTACGAAAATAGGCTTAAAAAGCTTTTATAAGGATTGGTATTGATAAAAATAGAAAACTTAACTAAAAAATTTGGCTCTCAAATTATTTTAAATAACTTAAATTTAAACATTCAAGATGGTCAAAAAGTTCTAATAATGGGACAAAATGGAGCTGGAAAATCTACTTTAATGAAGGCAATATTAGGTGAGTTAATCTGCGATAATGGCTCTATATTCATAGATAATATCAATCCAATCATAGATAGAAAAAATGCTTTAAGATATCTAAGTTTCGTCCCGCAAACTCCTCCGCCTCTTAAACTTAGTGTCGCTCAACTATGTGAATACTCTATAAGCTCAACCCAAACAGATTTAAATAATATAATTAACTATTTAAAAGAGCTAGATTTAAGCTATGAAAAAGAGCATAAAAAGCCATTTTATAAGCTCTCAGGCGGTATGAAGCAAAAGGTTTTAATCGCTCTAGCTCTTGCAAGAGATTCAAAGACTATACTCTTTGATGAACCTACTGCCAATCTCGATCCTCAAGCTAGAGAGAAGTTTATAAATATATTAAAATCTAAATTCCAATCTCACACCCTTATATTTATCTCTCACAGAGTAAGTGAGGTCCAAGGCATAGTAAATCGTGTTATTGAGATGGATTTAGGCAATATCATTAAAGATAGCGAGGTATAATAGTGAAAAATTTAATCCTAATAGCAAAAATTGATATAAAAGAGACATTTGCTTCAAAATGGTTTTTCTTTTATTTAGTTACCTTTGCTGGCTTAATTGCGATATTTTTTGTAACAGGAGTTGTTGATAGCAGAGTTGCTGGATTTAGTGGACTTACTAGAATGCTTTTGCTATTTATTCAAATTTGTATAATAATCTTGCCAATCTTTATTCTCATCACAACTGTGCGAAGTATAAACTCAGATAGAGAAACTGGGGCTTTAGAGTATCTTCTTAGTTTTCCAATATCGCTTAAAGAGTACTATTTTGGCAAAGCTTTAGGACGTGCATTTACAGTCTTTTTACCTATACTTATAGCTCTTATCTTATCGCTTATTATAGCTATTTTTAAAAATGTAGATATTCCTTGGGGAGTATTTTTTTATTACACCTTATTGCTTTTAGTGCTATCTTTTGCCTTTTTATCGTTTGGATTTTTAATCTCAAGCCTTATTAAAAGTAGCGAACTTGGGCTTGGATTTTCATTTTTATTTTGGCTATTTTTGTTAGCATTTTTAGATCTTGCATTAATAGGCCTAATGATGCAAAGCTCAATAAATGAAAATATCATCTACTCCATCTCATTAGCAAACCCTATGCAAGTTTTTAGAATCGCAGCAATTAGTCTATTTGATCCAAATTTAGCTGTAATTGGTCCAGCAGCTTACTTTATTTTAGATGGATTTGGCAAGATTAATTTTTTAATATATTCAGCACTATATCCAACTTTACTTGGTATAATTTGCATGATATTTGGATATATTTCGTTTTCTAAGAAGGATTTAGTATGAAAAAACTTATACTTTTAGCTCTTTTTACCGGAATAGTTTTTGGGACAAATTTAAAAGATAATGAGTTTTTTAAGGATACAAACTCTACTTGTCCTATTAAATTCATAGATGTTTTTAAATATCCTGATTGGATTGCAGTTTTAGAATATAAAAATGGTAAAAAAGTACTATTTAGCTCAGCCAAACAGATGTTTTACTACTTTTATACAAGCAAACCAAAAGAGGTTGTGCCGCTTAAAAAGATGTATGTTACAGATTATAAAACAAAAGAGCTTATCGAAGCTACGGAGGCATTTTATGTTTTTGGCAGCAATATAGTAAGTTTTAGTGGTGATGATTTAATACCATTTGCTAGCTATGAAGATGCGAAAAAATTTGCCGATGATAACTCAGCTAGTAGGATTTTTGAATTTAGTAAAATTAATAAAAAATTGATTGATTATTTAGATTAGGATTGATAATGAAAAATATTTTATATGTTTTAAGTGCTATTATCATTGGTGCATTATTTGCTTTTATAATAAATTCTTATGATAAACAAACCCAAAAGATCTCTGCTGATTCAAACATAACTTGCGATTTAAATACTCAAAACTGCAATATATCCTATAAAGGAAAAGAGATTGGATTTTCTTTTTATCCAAGACCACTTGAAGCTATGGCACCACTTACGCTTAAAGTAGAAGGGCTAAATGGTCAATATAAAAATTTAAATGCTAGAATTTATGGTTTAAATATGGATATGGGAACTATAAAAGCAAATTTAGAAAATAAAGGCAATCTATATATAGGTACAGTTGTGCTAAGTTCTTGCGTAGTAGAGGTGATGAATTATCGTTTAGAGCTTTATGATGGAGATAAACAACTTGGAATTTATATAGATTTTAATCTTAAAAGCTAATTGTAAATAAAGCCAAATAGCTATAAAAGCTATTGGCTATTAATTAATCTTAAAAAAATGTATCTAAATGTATATTTTCAAAAGCAGCTTGCAAACTTACAAATAGTTTTGGATTTTGCTTTTCAAGAGTAGCTAAAAGCTCTTTAGTTTCAGCCCTAGCGTGTGGCATTTTAACATCAAATCTCATAGCCGGACAAGCCTCATCTCCAATCACTCTAAGCTCATTTCTAGTAGCATTATCACGCAATTGACGCTCACGCACATTAATAAGCGGTCTAATCACTATAACGCCATTTTTAGCAGTATATTTTGGTGCTAGAGTTCTCATAGCTCCATTGTATGTAAAATTCATAAAAAAACTCTCTACAGCATCATCTAAATGATGTCCAATAGCAAGCTTATTAAATCCATTAGCTAGTGCATAAGTATAGAGATATCCTCGTCTCATACGACTAAAAAAGCTACAAAAGCTTGAATTTTTGCGAATTTTATCTTTACTAATCTCAAATATGGAGCTATCAATTACGCTGTGTTTGATTCCATGAGCATTGCAATGCTGGGTTAAATATTCATAATTTTCACCCATTCCATAGCTTAGCGTTACTGCTTCAAATTCAAATTTATCAGGGGTTACATTTTGAAAATGCTTAAGAATATGTGCCAAACTAAGGCTATCTTTACCACCGCTTAAACCCAGTAAAATCTTATCGCCTTTTTCAAACATCTTATACTTAGCGTTAGTTTGGCCAACTTGTCTAATTAATTTTTTGCTTAGTTCTATCATATATTTTTTACCATTTCTAGAACAAATTTAGCCGATTTATCTGCTGCTTGAGTTAAAAATGTATCAAAATCAACCTCTGCTTTACCACCAGCTTCATCGCTAATAGCTCTAAGCATACAAAATCCAACACCAAGAGCAGCACAAACTTGAGCAACGCTTGCCCCTTCCATCTCTACAGCATCAGCTTTAAAAGCAGATTTTATCCACTCTTTTTTTTCTTCATTGCAGATAAATTGATCGCCAGTAGCAACTACTCCACCAATTAAACCAATACCTAAAGAATCAGCCACCTTTTTAGCTACGCTATTTAACTTCTCGTCGCTATTTTCAAAAATATTAATTCCAGGCACATAACCATGTGGATGTCCAAAAGCTGTAATATCTAAATCATGTTGAGCTGTAGTAGTGGCATATAGCATATCACCGATCTTTAAATTTTCATTTAAAGCACCAGCAACGCCAGTAAATATCAGCTTTTCGCAACCAAATTTTTCAACTAAAATTATTGCAGTTAAAGCTGCATTGACTTTTCCAATCTTTGAATAGGCTATTACTAATTCATGATCGCCACACTGTGCTTTATAAAATGAATTTCTAGCATGATCAATCTTTTGATAATCACCAACTGCTTTTAGCAAAAACTCAATCTCTTCACTCATAGCTCCAAGTATAGCAATTCTCATCTTAACGCCTCTAAAGCTTCATTGAGTGAGCTTAAATTTGTGATACTATATGTTGGTTTATCGCAGATTTTTTTATTCATTCCTTTTAATACACTTGCACCAAATTCAATAAAACAATCAACCTTATCAACATAATTTTTTACACTATTTTGATATAAAACTGGGCTAGTTAATTGAAGTTTTAATAATTCTAAAGCCTCTTTTTTAGTAGTATAAGTCTTGGCTGTAACATTTGAAATTACTGGCGCAAACTCTTCACTTAGTAAATTTTCAAGCTCATTGGCAAGCTTTATACTAGCATTTTGAAGCAAAGGACAGTGACTTGCTACACTCATATCAAGCAGCATTGCTCTTTTGGCTCCAGCAGATTTAAACTCATCTACGGTTGCTTGAAGATCACTTTTGATACCAGCTACTACTATTTGACCATCACAGTTATAATTTGCTGCCCAAATTTGCTTATTACTATTTTTACAGATCTCTTCAACCTTTTCATTGCTAAGACCTAAAATCACCATCATTCCAGCGCCAATTTCTGCACAATCTTGAGCCATAAATTTACCACGCAAATTTACAACCTTAATAGCATCTAAAGGTTTAATTGCTCCACTTACACTAAGAGCGCTAAACTCACCTAAAGAGTGTCCAAAGCTAAGCTCTGGTTTTAAATTTAATTGACTTTTAAACGCTTCAAAACACATTAATGAGTTTAACACAATTGCTGGCTGAGTAAATTCAGACTCACCAATCTTATCATTTGGCTCAAAAAGCAAGGATTTAAAATCAATCCCGCAATGCTGACTAGCACTATCTAATAGCTCCTTAGCACTGCTAAATTCATTATATATTTCCTGCCCCATACCAATACTTTGTGAGCCTTGACCAGGGAAAATAAAAGCTACTCTCATATCAAACTCTTAGTGGTGTTTACCGCAGCATCCGCCACCATTTTCATCATGGTGTGCACCATTGCAACACTCATCTTCATCATCATGATGATGACCATGACCACCGCAACCACCATGACCACCACAGCCGCCATGTCCATGATGATGTTCATGACTATGACCACCACAACCACATACATGTGGCATAGCTACAACACCTGTTAGCTCCTCATCAGCATCAGCATCTCTATTTTCTGTAATCTGTACATTAAATTCCAAATCTTTACCAGCGTATGGGTGATTAAAATCTACAGTTACATCATTTTCACCGATAGCTTTTACAGTTACACGAACTGTGCTACCATCTTCTCCTTCGCCAAAAAGCTCCATTCCGATATTTAAATCAATTCCTGCAAACTGCTCTTTAGGAAGTACTTGCAAAGCGTTTTCATCATATTCGCCTACGCCTTGGCTAGCTGGAATTTTAATTGTAGCTTTTTGACCAACTTCTAAATTTAAAACACCACTCTCAAGTGCTTCTAAAACTTGATTTTTACCGCTTACAAATGCAATCTCTTGACCGCCTATATTTGATTCTAAAAGTTCGCCACTATTAGCATCTTTTAGCTCATAAAACATTTTAATAACTTTTGACATATCTCTCTCCTAAAATTATTTTCTATCAGGCGCAGCTTTTGCCTCTGCGCTATCTGGGTAGGCTTGCTTTAATGCTTTATAAAATTTATTAGCACTTTTTATATCGCCTATTTTATCAAAACTGATTGCTGTATGATACAATAGCTTTGGCATATAATTACCCTTTTGGCTAATTGCTACACTCTTTTCATAATATGGTACGGCAGTTTTATAGCTTTTGTTAAAATATTCAATCTCGCCAAGCATAAAATTTGAGTAGGCTGGCTTATAGTTTTTACTAATTAAATGAGTGAAACACTCACTAGCTTTTTTATATTCCTTAGCTTTATAGGCCTTATCAGCCATTATTAAAATCTCAGAAGCTGGTATATCATCAAGTTTTAAATTTGATTTTGTCTCTTTATTTTGAGATGTTTGCTCTTTAACTTCTTTGTTTACAGCTTTTTTATCTTCAGATTTTGTTTGAGCTTTTGGCTGAGCAGTTGAAGTCTCTTGATGTTTGCTATCTATTAAAGCAGTTAGCTCACCAAGTGCTTTAGTGATATTTTTAACATCTTCATCATGTTTAGTTTTGTTTGCTTTGATCTGTGATTTTAAATTTGATATATCTTTGGCGGTAGTAGTTTTTTGCAAATTTAGGCTATTTTCTAGCTGAGTTACTCTGCTTTCAATTGCTAAAATTCGCTGATTTATACCATCTAAAAGGCTTTTAACACCTTCGATATTCTCCTGAGCTAGAGCCACATCAGATTGCATTGAGCCTATATTTTGATCTAGTCTATCTACCTTTTTTTTATTATTTAATAAAACCTTTTCACTTTCTGTAAGACCATATGGATTTTCTTTATTTATATTACCTGCATCAAATACTGAAACTTCAGCAAATATAGAAGTTGCAGCCAAAACGGCTGCAACATGGATAAATTTTTTCATTTATTAGATAAAATTATGGAAGTAGTCTAAATTCATCACGACGATTTTGAGCATCGCAAGATTTTGTTTTTTCAGTACATACAGGTTTGCTCTCACCATTGCTGGTAATTTCGATTCTATCTGCAGCGATACCTTGTGCTATTAAAGCATCTTTAGCAGCTTTTGCTCTTTTTACACCTAAAGCGTAGTTATACTCATCACTACCCCACTCATCACAGTTGCCTTCTACCATTACTTTGTAGTTGCCAGCTTGATTAAAAATAGAAGCATTTTGATTAATTACGCTTTGCATATCTGGACGAATGCTAAATTTATCAAAATCAAAATATACATTTTGAACTTGAGCTTGTAATGAATTTAATCTCTCAGCAGCGCTGATAACACCTTGATTAGCTTTATTTGCGTCTGCACTCATATCTACCTCTGGAGATTTTGAGCTACAACCAGCCATAAATAGAGCCGCAGCAACAGTAGAAACTAGGACTAATTTTTTCATCTCATTCCTTTTTAAAAAAATTTTGGGCGAATTATAGCATAAATATTCAAATTTTAGATATAAATTTAATATTTATTACCAATCAATTGACTGTAATTTACCAATTTTTAAAGGGAACTGAAAACTGCGGTTTTCATGAACCCTGATAATTCCAACCAAACTACTTCCATTAATATTTTTGATAAATACAATACTTCCACCATCACTAGAAAATCTTGGATAAGTATTAACTCCGCCTGCTGTAAGTTGTCTAATATAGTCGCTTTTTGTTGAAATTAAATATAAATTAAAAGTCTTTTGCTCATATTCATTTGCACTCTCACGACTTGAATATACCACATAATTATCAAAAGTACTAATTGAGTTATTATTTTTACCATGGAATACCATCTGTTCAACTAACCCATTGCCATCAAGACTAGTAGAAAATATATTTGGATATCCCATTCTATCACTGATAAATACTACTTTAGTATCATTATCTACAAAATTACCGTTGACATCGATTCCACTAAATGTAGTAATTCGTTTTAAGTTTTTAGTAAATATATCATATAGATAGATATCACTTTGATCATTTGGTGCCATTGTTAAAAGCAATTTAGCACCATCACGACTGACATCACTTGCTACAATCATACCGCTACTTTGAATGATTTTACTCTTTTGTTTAGTATGTAAATCAAATTTAAAAAGAGTCGGAGTTAAATTTACATAAGATGTATAATAAAAAGCACTTTGATCATCATTTGCCCATTTTGGAAAGATATTCAATCCACCGCTAATTATAATTTTTTGATATGTAAGCGTATAATCTGCTACTACAATATTGCTCTTACCAGGTGTTGTATATTGAGAGAATATAATAGATTTATCCATCCACTCAATTGGAGATAAATTTAGATTTCTAGCAAGTTCTACAATGCTTTTATGCGCTAAAAATGGAAATTTATCCACGCTTTGGATATACTCACCACTAAATCTTATCTGATTGTTTTTAGCATTTAACACCTTAACTTTTAGACTTAATTGATTGCCTAACTGAGTTAGAGCATATCTGTATATCAAATCAGCATTTTGCTCGCTAGTAAGGATTGCGCTATCATTAAAATCACTAGTATAATACTTATCTAAGACTTCAAATGCTGAACCAACCTTTAAATCCCCTACGATAAGCTTAAAAAATTTATCTTGTAATGCTCTATTGCCAAAATTTTGCGTAGCATCTTGAACTATAATTTTTGGCAATACAAGCCCCTTATTTACAATATCGACTCTACCATCTGCAGCTATTAACCCAATACAGATCATAAGTAACAAAAATAGCTTTTTCACTTTTACTCCGTTTCTATTAAATCAATTAAATTTATATCCAATACAGTAGCATCTTTACTAGGTGGAACTGGGAAATCTATGGCTTTTAACTGCTCTAAAAACTCCCTAACCTTGCTATTAAATGCACTATTTAATGAATACTCGTCTATATGATAGCTTAGTTTTCCAAATTTATCTATAATAATTTTAACCTTAGCATTATTGTTTGTATCTGCTTTATAGCGCACCCATCTATTTTGAATAATCTCTACTATATCGCCCATATATTTATTATATACGCCTGTCATTGATGATTTTGGTGCTTTTTTATCTATATCTTTTTGGAGCGAAGCGATAATATCGGCTGCACTTTTTGAATTAGATTTTGTCTCGCTTTTAGCATTGCTTTGAACTGCTTGAGTTGTCTGTGGAGTAATATCTATAGGTGCAGCCTCGCTAAAAAGATCGCTTAAATTTACACTTGGTCTATCTTGTTTTTGTGACACAATATCTTTATTTGTTGTCTCTTGTTTTAATTCTAAAGGTTGTTCTATTTGCTTTTTAATTATAAATTCTTCTATTTTTTGTTCATTTTGCTCAGGCGCTTTGATACTTTGACTAATATCTGATTCTACTACAAAAACATCCATAAATGCGTCTTTGTCATTTGTATATTTTATGCTCTCTTCATATCTACTGAGTTTAAAAAATATAAAAAATATAATGAAAAAATATAATATTACAGAACACCAAAAAGCGCCTGTAGTGTTATATGAGATTCCAAATTTACTATTCATTAACCATTTGTTTCTAAGGCAACCTTAGAAAAACCTGCATTTTTCATACTTTTTAAAACAAACATAACATCATCATATATAAGTCTCTTATCAGCTTTTATATATACTGGTGAATTTTTATCATACTTTTTAGATAATAATACTAAATTATCGCTAAGTTCATTTAAAGACATTTTAGATTGATCAATATATACTTGTCTTTGACTATCAATTCTAACTGTTAAACTTTTTAACTCTTGGCTTAATACTTTAGATTTTGAACCATCTGGCAAACTAATTTGCTCTTCATAAATAATAGCTGGTGTTGTTACCATTAAAATAGCTAATAGCACCAGCATAATATCAACTAAAGGGGTAATATTTAGTTCTGGATTTTCATCAAAATTTATCATCTATTTACTACTAAGCAATAAATTTGTTTCTCTTTGTATAAGACTTATTAATTCATAAGCTTTACGTTTAATCAATAGATTAAAACTATAAGCTGGAATAGCTACAAATATTCCACAACCAGTAGCAACTAAAGCTTCTGAAATAGCTGGCGCAATAACTGAAAGAGATGCTGCACCACCACCTTGACCAAGTGCTGCAAATGTCTCTAATATACTAATAACAGTCCCAAAAAGCCCTATAAATGGTGAAGTAGATGCGATAATTGCAAGAGCTGTAAGGCCACTTGTAGAGTTAGTTTGAGCTAGTGATATAAAGACTTCTAGACGTTCTTTGCTTAAATTTGATTGTGGGCATTTTTTTAAAACTGAATCTGTATTTTCAAGCTTATTTCCAAGCAAGATCGCCTCCAAAGATTGCTTCTCTCTTTTAATCCAGCGATTAAGTCCATTATATCTTGAGAATAAAATAGTAAAACTAATAACAAAGTAGAGTGACAACCACGCAAGAACGACGATTGTCACCAAGCTACTTTTAGATAGATAACTTATAAGAAGTTCTATAGACTCCACTTATCTAACCCTTACTGAACTATCAATCTTAGATAATGCAGTAGCTAAGATTCCATTGCTATCATGCATTTTTCTTACAAGAGCTTTAGCGTTTTCTATAGATTTAGCAATCTCACTTTCGCTATTGCCACTTACATGTACAGCACCATCAACTAAGATGCTAATTTTGTTTTCATCGATCTTAGCATAGCCCCAATCAATAGCAACTGCGTCATGACTTCCATCTAGATTTTCTATATCTACTACGCCGATTTTAAGCAAGGAAACCAAAGAGGCGTGGCCTGGCAAAACGCCAAACTCGCCATCTGCACCAGGAAGGACTACCATTTTAGCATCATTAGAAAATATTAGCCCTTCTGGGGTGACTATTTCTAAATGTATTGTATTCATATAGCTTCCTTTTTTGGCTTACGATTTCATCTTTTCAGCTTTAGCGATAGCCTCATCAATATTTCCTACCATATAAAATGCATTTTCTGGTAGGTGATCATATTTACCTTCTAAAATACCTTTAAATCCAGCGATTGTCTCTTCTAGACTTACATATTTACCAGGACTACCTGTAAATACTTCTGCAACGAAGAATGGCTGAGATAGATATTTTTCAATTTTTCTAGCTCTATCGACAGTTAATTTATCTTCTTCGCTTAGCTCATCCATACCTAAAATCGCAATAATATCTTGCAAGTCTTTATATTTTTGCAATACTGCTTGAACGCCACGAGCAATTCTATAGTGTTCTTCACCTAAAATTTGTGGATCTAGCATTCTAGATGTTGAATCTAGTGGATCAACTGCTGGATAAATACCTTTTTCAGCAATGGCTCTATTAAGAACTGTAGTAGCATCAAGATGAGCAAAAACAGTCGCAGGAGCTGGGTCAGTAAGGTCATCTGCAGGTACATAAACAGCTTGAACTGATGTGATAGAGCCTTTTTTAGTTGATGTAATTCTCTCTTGTAATTTACCCATTTCACTAGCAAGTGTAGGTTGATAACCAACCGCACTTGGAATACGTCCAAGAAGTGCTGACATTTCTGAACCTGATTGAGAGAATCTAAAAATATTATCAATAAACATAAGAACATCTAGTCCCATCTCATCACGGAAATACTCAGCCATTGTTAGACCAGTTAAAGCAATTCTGTTTCTTGCCCCTGGTGGCTCGTTCATTTGACCATAGCATAGGGCAACTTTATCTAAAACGCCCGATTCTTTCATTTCATTATAAAGGTCATTACCTTCACGAGTTCTCTCACCAACACCAGCAAATACTGAGTAACCGCTGTGTTTGAATGCAACATTATGAATAAGTTCCATAATAATAACTGTTTTACCAACGCCAGCACCACCAAATAGACCTACCTTACCACCTTTTGCATATGGAGCTAGAAGGTCAACAACTTTAATACCAGTTTCAAAGATTTCACTTTTTGTGCTTTGCTCTTCAAATGGAGGCGGATCTCTATGGATAGACCATCTATTGTCAAATTTTTCTTCAGTGCCTTCATCTATCAAATCGCCAACAACATTAAAAATTCTACCAAGAACTTTTTCACCAACAGGTACACTAATAGGTGCGCCTAAAGCCGTAGCCTCTAGACCACGAGTTAGACCCTCACTCATATCCATAGCAATTGTTCTAACTCTATTATCGCCTAGATGTGCAGCAGTTTCTAAAACTAATCTATGTCTATTACCCTCAACAGTAAAATTTACTTCAATAGCTTCGTTAATTTTAGGTAAGTAGTCTTTGAAATCAACATCAACTACAGGACCCATAACTTGGCTAATTACACCTTTCATTATCACTCCTTATAAATTTACTTCATACTCTCAACGCCACTTATAATCTCTATAAGCTCTGTTGTGATACTCTCTTGTCTTGCTTTATTATAGGCAAGATTTAACTCTTTTACTCTAGCTTTAGCATTATTTGTTGCATTATCCATAGCCTGCATTCTAGCACTATGTTCAGCCGCCAAAGAGTCAATAAGAGCATAATACATACTATACTCAAAATACTTTCTCATAAGCTCATCGAGTATTCTCTCATCATGTTCTGGCTCAAAGTCCATAAGTGAACTATGCAATTGATTATCTTCAATCACTGGTGGTTCAACTGGAACTATGGTATTTACTCTTAGTTCTTGAGAAATCATATTTTTATAGCCATTATGAACTAAAATAACTTTATCAGTTACTCCAGCTACAAAATCAGCAATAGCTACTTTAATAACCTCTTGA
Organism: Campylobacter sp. P0109; assembly: GCF_002138755.1. NCBI lineage: Bacteria > Pseudomonadati > Campylobacterota > Epsilonproteobacteria > Campylobacterales > Campylobacteraceae > Campylobacter > Campylobacter sp. P0109. The sequence continues at coordinate 35,579 of NZ_MJKK01000004.1, read as the reverse complement.
GCTTTCTCATATGTAGGTGCTGAACTTACGCCACGGTAACTTTCTAAAATCTCAATACCTTGGAAATTGAAAAATTCAATACCTTTTTTACCCACAGCTCTTAAGCGAACTTTAACTTTTTTAGATTTAAACTCATCTATCATATTTCTTACAGCTTTAATAGTTGAGATATTAAAACCTCCACAAAGACCTTTATCAGCAGTAACAAAAATTATATCAACCTTTTCTACCTTAGCCTCTGTATCAAAAAATTTATTACCTTCGCCAACGATTTTAAACTTATTAATCTCATAAGCTATCTCGCTTAAGACCTCATTGATCTTTAGAGCATAAACACGAGAATGGCGAGCTGCCTCTTCTGCTTTTTTTAATTTCGCAGTAGAGACGAGCTTCATCGCTTTTGTAGTTTTTTGCGTGTTTTGTACGCTCTTGATCTTTCTTTTAATATCCTTTAAATTTGACATATTTTAGCCTTATTCAGCGCTAAATATTGCTTTAAATTCATTTAATGCTTTATCTAGTGCCTCTTCGATATCTTTATCAAGCGCTTTTTTGTTACGAATTTGTTCAAAAATATCTGGGTATTTAGCCTCGATATATGGATAAAGCTCAGCTTCAAATTTAGTAACAGCAGACACTGGAAGATCGTCTAAATATCCATTGCTTCCTGCAAAAATAATTACAACTTGATTTTCAACTGGAAGCGGGCTGTATGGTGGTTGTTTTAGAACTTCAACCATTCTTTGACCACGCTCTAATTGCTTACGGCTACTCTCATCTAGATCGCTTGCAAATTGAGCAAATGCTTGTAATTCACGGTATTGAGCTAGGTCTAGTCTTAGAGTACCAGATACTTTTTTGATAGCTTTAATTTGTGCAGCACCTCCAACACGAGATACAGATAGACCGACATTAATTGCTGGGCGAATACCTGAGTTAAATAGATCACTCTCAAGGAAAATTTGACCATCTGTAATAGAGATAACATTGGTTGGAATATAAGCTGAAACGTCGCCAGCTTGAGTCTCAATAATAGGCAATGCTGTTAAGCTTCCTGCTCCTAGTTTATCACTTAGCTTACTTGCTCTTTCAAGTAGTCTTGAGTGTAGATAGAATACATCACCTGGATAAGCTTCACGACCTGGTGGACGGCGAAGAATAAGTGACATCTCACGATATGCAACAGCATGTTTACTTAAATCATCATAAATAATAAGCGCATGACGAGAATTATCACGGAAATATTCACCCATTGTTACACCAGCATATGGTGCTAAATATTGTAAAGCAGCTGCATCGCTAGCACTTGCATTTACAACAATTGTATAGTCCATAGCGCCATATTCTTCAAGTTTTTTAACAACTTGGGCTACTGTTGATTGTTTTTGACCAATTGCTACATAAATACAAATTACATCTTGACCTTTTTGGTTGATAATTGTATCAGTTGCAACTGTAGTTTTACCAGTTTGACGGTCACCAATAATAAGCTCTCTTTGACCTCTACCAATTGGCACAAGAGCATCAATCGCCTTAATACCTGTTTGAAGTGGCTCATGAACAGATTTTCTAGCCATAATGCCTTTAGCTTTTTCTTCAATAAATCTAGTCTCAGTAGCATCAATTGTACCTTTACCATCAATTGGCTCTCCTAAGGCATTTACAACACGACCAATAAGTGCATCACCTACTGGAACTCTAAGAAGTCTACCAAGTCTTTTTACGCTACTTCCTTCTTTAATATCATTACAACCACCCAAAACAACAACACCAACGCTGCTCTCTTCTAGGTTTAGCGCCATACCTTTTTGACCATTTTCAAATTCAACCATCTCGCCAGCCATGACATTTTTAAGACCATAAACATTTGCCACGCCATCAGCGACTGATATAACCTTGCCAGTCTCTTCAATATTAACGCTAAGATCAAAGTTTTCTATGCGTTCTTTGATGATACTGCTAATCTCATCAGCTTTTAACTTAACACTCACGCTTTTACTCCTTATTAAATTACTTTTAATATATATTCGCTCATTTGAGCTTTTAATCTATCGATTGAAAAACTAACTTCAACACCTAAATCGTCAATCTCGATTTTAATGCCATTAAATTCGTTTTTTACAGTTTGAAATTCAATATTTACATCAAATTTATTAGAAAATTTCTGCTCCAACTCACTCTTTTGAGTTTCGCTTAACTCTATATTTCCAGAGATTAAACCTTTAAATTTACCATCTCTTAAAGCTTTTTGATATTCAAATTCTCTTGCAATTTCTGGAATTAAATGTAATCTACCTCTATGGCTTAAAAGCATCAAGAAATTAGCAAGTTTTTCATTTTTATTATCATTAACTAAAGTTAGCAAAAACTCAACTTTAGACTTCGCATCAATGATTGGCGAGTCTATTATGTAGTTAAATTTATCTAGGCCAAACGCAGCAGCTAACTTACTAATCTCGTCACCTACTCTATTAAATTCATCAGCGTCTAAAGCTAAAATTAGTGCTTTTACATATTTTTTGGCTACTATTTCTCTCATTTAGCTCACCTTTTTCATAATAAGATTGATAAGCTCATTTTGATCTATTTTCATAGCATCACTTGCAAATAGCTCATCTAAAACTTCGCTAACTACGGCTCTAACAAGCTTTCTTTCTTCAAAGTCTTTTTGTTCTTCATAACTTTTTTCTAAGATAGCAATCTCATTTTGAGTATCTTTTTCTATCTTAACTAACATGATTTCTATCTCTTTTTTAACAGCTTGAGTTAAGTCATTTGCAATAACTTTAGCATTTTCTACCTTTTTGGCAGCCTCTTCTTTTTTAGCATTTGAGGCTTTTAGCTTCTCTTGAATAGCGTTTAATCTATTTGCAATAGCGTTAATTCTGCCATGATATGCAGCTTTAACTGGCTTAGCTATTAAGTAGTAGAGTATAGCAAAGAATATAACAAAGTTAATCACCCTAGGAATGATATCATACTCACCGCTTCCGCTACCAGCACCAAAAGCAAGCATTGGAGCTGCTAATAATAGGATAAATTTAATATTCATACAAATCTCCTACATTTTTGATAAAGAACCAGCAAGGGTACTTTTTAATTCTGGAATTTTAGCGGTTAAATTAGATTTTAACTCAGCTTTTCTATCGGCAAGTCCAGCCATAAAGCTGTCAAAATCAGCTTCTAAACTCTCTTTTTTGATAGCAACTTTAGTAGCTGCTCTCTCTTTAGCTTCACTTAAAGCAGCATGCTTTTTAGCCTGAGCTTCAGCTCTAGCATCACCTATGATCTTCTCTATTTGGGCTTCGTAATTTCCAGTATCGCTAGCATTTTTACTAACGCTCTCTTCATCATTTTTGATAGATTTATTTCTATCATCAATGAAACCAAGCAAAGGCTTGTAGAGAATGGAATTTAGCACAAAGATAAGCCCTAAAAAGATCACTAATGTAATCAGCAACAACGGCGGATCTATCTGTAGCATCGGTTCTCCTTATGTAATTTCATTAAACTAATCGAGTATTTTACAATATTAAAAAATAAATTCTACTGAATTTTTTGAATTATTTTTATCATATTATCGATTTTTTTACTATCATTTAAATTTAAAGTAATTTTTTGCCCGTTTATTTTACATTTTATTCCAAGTTCTTCAATTAAATCTTTAAGCAAATTTAAATTTTTTCTATCCTCAAAATCTATCCTTGGTCTGCTTTGATTGCTATTTTTAAGTCTTTTTACTAAATTTTCAGTATCTCTTACGCTAAGCTTTTGCCCCATTATACTATCAGCTACTAGTTTTTGATTATCTTTATTTAGACCAACCATAATCTTAGCATGACCTTGAGTAATTTTACCCTCATCTATTAACTCTTTAGTATGTTCATCAAGCCCTAAAAGTCTTAGAGTATTGGTTATTTGCGTTCTGCTTTTTTTAACAATAGACGCTAAAGCCTCTTGGGTAATTTTATATTCATTAATTAGCTCTTGATATGCATTTGCTAGTTCAATTGGGCTTAAATTCTCTCTTTGGATATTCTCAATTAGTGCTAATTCTCTTAAATTTTTATCGCCGATATTTGCGACGATTGCTTTGATTTTATCCTCTCCTAAAAGTTTAGTAGCCCTTAAACGCCTTTCGCCAGCAATTAGTGTAAAATTATCACCCTTTCTAATAACAATAATTGGCTGAATTAGCCCGTGACGCTCGATACTTTGACTAAGTTCTCTTAATGATTCATCGCTAAAATTTCGTCTAGGCTGAAACGGATTTGGCTCAATTCTATCAATTTCAATATCAGCTACTAACTCTTTGTGTAATTCCTTATTATATGCTTGCTCAACATCACCTAAGATGGAGTCTAATCCTCTACCAAGTGCCATATTACCCCATTATCGAGTGAGCTAATTTTTGATAGGCTAAAGAGCCGCTAGATTTTATATCATATAAAATAACTGGCTTACCAAAGCTTGGACTCTCAGCTAATTTAACATTTCTAGGAATTATGACAAACCCATCTTCGCAGTTTTCAGCCTTAAATAGCTTATTACTAAAGTGTTTTTTCAAGTCAGCAACCGTCTCTTTAGAGAGATTATTTTGCGAACTATACATCGTAGGCAAGAATCCTTTGATAGCTAATTTTGGATTTGTTGTCTCTTTTATCACTTTTACAGTGTTAAAAATCTGTGCTAAACCCTCCATAGCATAAAACTCGCATTGAATCGGAATAATAACGCTATCACTAGCAGTTAGTGCATTAATTGTTAAAATTCCAAGTGTTGGTGGGCTATCGATTATTATATAATCATAGCTATCACGGATGGTTGCTAGCTTGCTTTTTAAAATATTTTTATAGTCACGATTTTGCTCGTTAAATTCCTGCTCAATACCAACTAGCCCAATATTTGATGGGGCAATATCAAGCATTTGCAGCTCTGTTTTTAATATTATTTCGCTGATATTTTTTCTACCAGTTAAAACATGATAGATATTAAATTCATAATCACTTCTTTTAAAGCCTAGCCCAGTCGTCGCATTAGCTTGCGGATCAATATCAAGTAGCAAAACTCTCTTCTCAGCCACAGCCAACGAAGCTGCTAAATTGACAGCTGTAGTAGTCTTTCCTACGCCACCTTTTTGGTTGGCAATGGTTATAACCTCACTCATCTTGCTGAATACACCCTTTTATTATTTATTATTATCGAGCCATCGCTTTGCAATGTAGCACCGCTTAGGCTCACTGGCTTCTCATCTATATGGACACAAAAATTCTTTGACAATCCAAATTCTATCAAATATTTGCTAAAAATTTGCTTCCATTGCGGCTTAGCATTTAAACTTTTAAAATACAAATCTAGTATAAAATCCCTACTAAGCTCTATATCTAGGCACTTAGCAAAGCTAGGAGCACTTTTTAAATTTAGCCCTATTCCACATACATATACGCTATTAATTTTTGTTGTAATGATACCTGCAATTTTATGCTCTCCTAGATAAATATCATTTGGCCATTTTAGCCATAATTTTGAGCCCTTTTCTCTAAGTGCCAAGACTAAAATATAGGCAAAATATATGCTTGCAGATACTGACTCTAAGTCGCTTGGTAAATCCTTGACATCTATTGCAAAGCTTAAGTATAAATTGCCTTTTGGGCTCTGCCAGTTATTTGCTCTACTTCCTATGCCATGACTTTGACAATCAGCCACTATAGCACACGGGGGATATTTTTTAAATGATTTTATATCTTCAATTAGTTTAGTTTGTGTCGATTGGCACTCACAAATATACTCTATCTCCAACACCTAGCCTTTTGCCATTTAAATAACTTTTTGCATCAACTGATTTTTTACCAGCTGCTTGTAGTGTTTTTATTAAAATACTTCCATTATTTACACCAACTACAAAACCATTATCATTAATGGATAAAATTTCACCAATTCCACCATTTAAATTTGCTACTTCTATATCTAAAATTTTTATTCCATTTTTAGTAAAAATCCCTGGCCATCCATAATATGCTAAAAATTTTGTCCAAATTTGACTAGCACTATCAACACTAAAATCAACTAGACCATCATCTTTTTTTATCTTTTTACACTTTGAACTAAGAGCATCAAACTGCTTGATTGGATTGATATTTTCATACTCATTTAGTATTTTAATAGTCAAATTTGCAGCCATTATGCTTAACTTATCAAATAATTCATATGAGTTCATATTGGTAATATCAAGAATACTAAATGCTAAAATATCACCGCTATCAAGCCCTTCATTCATTGCCATAGCTGTAACTCCGCTTAAACTATTTTTATCTAAAATAGCCGATTGTATAGGAGATGCACCACGATATGCTGGCAAAATAGATGCATGAAGATTCACGCAAGGCGCAATATCTAAAATTTCATGCGGTAGAATCTGTCCATAAGCTGCTACTATAATAATATCAGGATTTAGTGATTTAATATGCTCTTTAACTCCGCTCTCTTTTAAAGATTTTGGCTGATAAACTATATCATTAAGTCCTAAATCTATGGCTAGTTTTTTTACATCTGGCGGGGTAAGAGTTTGGCTTCTACCTACTGGTTTATCAGGCTGAGTATAGATAGCAAGAATATTAAATTTAGCCTTATAAATCTTTTCTAAAATCTTACTAGCATAGCTTGGAGTTCCCATAAAAACTATATTTTTCATCTTTTACCTTTAAAAATTGTACCGCCAATTTGGTTTGAGTTTAACAAAAACTCTTTTGCTACACTAAGATCAAACCCGCTGGCTAAAAACATATCTTTGCCATTTTGCATTAAAAAATCAGCCGCTAATAGCTTTGTAGTAATTCCACCTGTGCCATGCTTTGAGCCTGTTTGCGAATTTTTAGTTAATTCAGATTGATCGATACTAGTTACTACTGATCTTATTGTAGCAGTTTTATCTAAACTTGGATCGGCTGTATAATAACCATCTATATCACTTAATATCACTAATAAATCAGCATCAAAATAGTACGCTACCGCACTTGATAATCTATCATTATCCCCATAAACTATCTCGCTAATTCCTGTAGAATCATTCTCATTTATAATTGGTAGAATTTTATTTTCAAGCAAGCCATTAATTACATTTTTGGCATGATTAGTAATTTTTCTAGAGTCAAAATCACCTGCTGTAAGCAAAATTTGAGCTGCCATTTTACCATATTTTGATAAGGTATTAGAGTAGATTTCCATCAAATATGGTTGCCCAAGACTAGATAAAATTTGCTTATTTATAACACTTGTTCTTGGTAGATCAAATTTGGCTTGACCAGCGCTAATTGCTCCACTACTAACTAAAATAACTTCAAATTTATTGCTTAAATCACTTAAAAATTTACAAAGATTGTCTATTCTACTTTGACTAATTGCCTTCTCATCGCTTAAAACATGTGAGCCAACTTTTATAACTATGCGTTTCACTCTAGCCCTTTTTATAATTATTTAGGGCTAGAATTATATCTAAATTTATCTAAATTTATCACCTAATTTTAGGCTGTAGTATCATCTTTTAAAATCTCTAAAAGAGCGAATTTGAGCTCTTTTAAATTTTCTCCGCTAACGCTTGAAATTGGCATTACAAAATATGGAAGTGAAGTATCAATTTTATATCCACTTTGTTTTATTTCAAAGCCAAATTTAGATATAAAATTTTGGACTTTTTCATCAATATCCTCAGCCACATCTGCTCTAGTAAGAGCAATGGCAAAACTTCGTTTAGCAAGTAAAGGTGAGAATTTTTCAACTTCAGATCTTAGAGTTTCAAACTGCTCTTCAAGGCTTCTATAGTTTGCTAAATCTATCATATATAGCAAAACTTTAGTTCTTTCGATATGTTTTAAAAACTTAATTCCAAGCCCTTTGCCATCACTAGCTCCTTCTATAATACCTGGAATATCAGCCATCACAAATCCATTGAATTGATCTACTTCAACCAATCCTAGCTTTGGTGTAAGCGTAGTAAATTCATAATTTGCAATTTGTGGTTTAGCATTTGATACAGCTGAGATTAAGGTAGATTTACCAACATTTGGAAAACCAACAAGACCAACATCGGCAATTAGCTTTAATTCAAGTCTAATATTCTTAGTCTCACCTGAAAGTCCTGGCTGAGCTTTTGAAGGTGCTTGATTTACGCTAGTTTTAAAATGAATATTACCAAGACCGCCTTTGCCACCAAGTAAAAATAACTCTTTTTGCCCCTCAGTTGTAAGGTCTAGTAGCAACTCTCCACTATCATTATCATACACAGCAGTTCCTGGTGGTACAATTAATTCAAGGTTCTCACCCTTTTTACCAGTCATATTTCTTGGAAGTCCTGGTACGCCATTTGCAGCTTTTAAAACTCTTTTACCTTTGTAGTTTGCTAAAGTATGCGTATTATTATCAACTATAAAATATACATCACCGCCATTTCCGCCATCACCGCCATCTGGCCCACCTAGAGGAACATGCTTTTCACGGCGAAAACTAGCACAGCCTGGCCCACCTTTGCCACTACTTACAGTAAAACTTACACTATCTATAAACATTTTGGATATCCTTTATCTAAAGGCTATTTAAAGAATAAATTAATTAAAGAGAAAGCCCCGTTACGGAGCTTAAATTATGCAGCTGGATAGACAGAAACTTTTTTTCTATCTTTATCTTTTCTTTCGAATTTCACAAAACCATCAACCAAAGCAAATATAGTATGATCTTTTCCCATACCTACATTGTTGCCTGGGTGAGTTGCTGTTCCTCTTTGGCGGATTATGATATTTCCGGCTCTTACGAACTCGCCACCGAATTTTTTAACACCTAAGCGGCGACCTATACTATCACGGTTATTTTGGGTTGAACCCTGACCTTTCTTGTGTGCCATACCTTACTCTCCTTAGGCTTTTATACTTGTAACTTTTACACGAGTGTATTCTCTTCTAAAACCGCGTTTTAATTTTGAATCTTTTCTTCTGCGTTTTTTGTAGATAACAACTTTTTTGTCTTTACCTTCTCGTATAACTTCTAAAACAACTTTTGCACCACTCACAAACGGCGCACCTACCTTTAAACTGCCATCATTAACTGCTAAAACCTCGGTGATTTCAACAATTGATTTTGCTTCGGCTTCAAAATGATCTAAATTTAGGAAGTCACCTTCGCTAACTTTATATTGTTTTGAGCCATGTTTGATAATCGCATACATCAAACTATCCTTTAAAATTTGGTAAGACCAAAAAGCACTCTTAAATAAAAATTTATTAAAGAGATTTATGGAGCTATTTTGGATATTAAGGCGTGATTATACTAAATTTATTATAAATTTTGACTAAATTTGGGGTGAAATTTGAATTTAGCCTACCGAGTTGGTAGGCTTTGAGATTATAGCTCTGGTTTTGGAGTAGCTTCTGTGCTTGCTGGGAATTGTGGATATACAACTTTTGGTTTTTCGCCTGTTAGAGCATTTAAGAAGCTAATAATGCTTTTTGCTTCAGCATCGCTGATTTCGATACCTAATTGGACACTTCCCATCTCTTTTACAGCTTCATCAAGTTTCCATATAGCACCATTGTGGAAGTATGGAGCAGTCTCTGCTACATTTCTTAGAGTTGGAGTTTTGACCATGCCATTTGCATCACCTTTAAAGTCGCCAATATTAGCAAATTTATATTTACCTGCTACTTCAAATGCTTGCATAGATCCACCTAGATTTACACCTGTGTGGCAAGTAACACAACCTTTGTCAATGAAAGTTTGTAGGCCTTGTTTTTCAGCTTTGTTTAGAGCTTTTAAGTCACCATTCATAAATTTATCAAATTTAGATGGAGTAAGAAGTGTTCTTTCGAAACTTGCGATCGCATCGGCGATATTATCAAATGTAATACCATCTTTATATATTTTTTTAAATTCAGCCTGATACTCTGGAAGTGAGCTTATTCTTTCTACAGCTAATTTAGCTGGAGTTGCCATTTCTGGTTCAGCTTCGATTGGGCCTTTGGCTTGATCTACTAAAGTCATAGCACGACCATCCCAAAATTGTGTTGTGTTTAGCACTGAGTTATAGACTGTTGGGCTATTTAGATGATGCGGATTTACCGTCCATTTATGACCTACAGCAGCAGCGATACCATCAGTTCCGCCTAGACCTAGGTTGTGGCATGTATTACAGCTGATTATACCGCTTTTTGATAATCTTGGCTCAAAATATAGTTTTTTACCGAGTTCGGCTTTTGCTTTTGTAAATTTATTTGGTTTTACGCCTATCTCTTTTAGCAACTCATCTACTTGAGCTTGTGTAGTTGGAAGTGCTTTTAAACCAGCATCTTTAGCAGCTTTTAAAAGATCAGCATCACTAGCAGCGAATAAAGATGTAGCAACTAATACAGAACTTAAAAGTAATCTACTTTTCACAATGAAACTCCTTACAAAATTTGGTTTGCGATTAGAAATATAATAATTGAAAGTAAATAAAAAATAGCGAATTTAAGCTAAAAATACTCTTTAAGTATTAATTATTTGTATTAAATATAAATTTTACTTATTTTAATTAAGATAAATTTAATCTTTTTATATTGGTAAAATAGTCCTTAAAAGGTAATGTTGACTCAACCATTTAAATATCTTTAACTAAATTTATAATAAAAATTTATAATAAAAAAATTAAATAAAATTGTAAAAATGTTACCATTGGTAAATTTTATCCTACTAAAATACCAAAATTTAGTATAAATTCTTAAAATCTTCCTTAAAATTGTTGATTTTTATTTAAAATTTAACCATATAATTTGGCTTAGCCATTTTAAACAAGGATACATTATAATGAAAAAAATTTTTATAAGCTCTTTGCTTAGTTCAAGCCTACTTTTTGGCGCACTTAGCGATGCTGAGATTTTACAAGTTTTTGAAGGTGGCGATGAAGAGCTAAAATACACAATCGACTCACGCAAAAATCTACCAAATACAAATTTTGAAGAGATCAAAATCAAAATGAGTGATGGTGAAAATAGCGCTTACATTGCACTTTATAGTGATGGGGCTTATATATTTCCTGATGTGATTGATATTAAAAATAAAATCAGCTATCTAGCAAATTTTGAAAACGCTCAAGCCAAAATCGCCATAGAAAACGCAACCAAAAAACTAGGCGAACTTATCAAATCAATACCAAAAGATAATATAATCTCAATTGGCAATGATAAAAACAAAGAGACAAAATATCTATTTACAGATCCAGATTGCCCATATTGTCGCCAGGATTTAGAGCTAATTGAAGCTAAACTAAAAAGCACAAATTTAAAAATAATCCTAGCGCCAGTCTCAAACCACGGTATTCCTGCAATTAAAAAATCTATTGCGATACTAAACGAAGTAAAAAGTGCTAAAAATGATACCGCTAAAATAAAAATCCTAAGAAAATATTTTGCCCCAAATGCCAAAGAGCCTAAAATGATTAGCCAAGAAGAGATTGATAAGTTTAAAGCTCAAGTTGATAAAATTTTTACCACCGGTGCTGTACGTGGTGTGCCTATGCTAATTGATGCTAAAACACTAGGATTATAATGAACGCTTTAGCTATTATTACTGCTCGTGGTGGTTCAAAACGAATTCCACGCAAAAATATTAAAGAATTTATGGGAAAGCCTATGATCGCATACGCTATTGATGCGTGCAAAGATTCAGGGATTTTCGATGAGATTATGGTCTCAACTGATGATGATGAAATCGCAACTGTAGCAAGAGAGTTTGGTGCAAATGTACCATTTATGAGATCTTCTAAAAACTCAGATGATTATGCGACTACAAATGATGTATTAATTGAAGTTTTAGAGCAGTATAAAAAGCGTGGAATTGAGCCTTCTGTGGTCTGTTGCGTTTATCCGTGCGTGCCATTTTTAAATGGAGAGATTTTACGCTTAGCTTATGATAAATTTAAATCAAGTGGCGCTGATGGACTTACTCCTGTTGTTAAATTTAATTTTCCGATTCAAAGATCCTTTAGGATTAAAGATGGTTTTTTAGAGTATAGAGAGCCGCAAAATGCATCTAAAAGAAGTCAAGATTTAGAGCCTATGTATCATGATGTAGGAATGTTTTACTTTTACAAAGGCACAAAGCTAAATGGTAAAAATATAATTCCATATATAATAGATGAATCTGTAGCGCAAGATATCGATACAATGGAGGATTGGAAGATGGCAGAGATTAAATTTAAGGTAAAAAATGAGCTATAAAATTGGACTAAAGCTTTGGAGTTTAAATGAGAATTATATAGCACCAGCTAAAGAGCTTTATGAGTGTGGCGAGTATGATTATATAGAACTTTATACCGTGCCTAATAGCTCGCAAATGCTACCTTTGTGGAAAAATTTAGCTAAAGATTGCGGTGTTAAATTTGCCATTCATGCGCCACATTTTAGCAGTGGGCTAGATTTTTCAAATCCTAATAAACAGCGTTATAATCTAGAATTATGCGAACAAGTAAAACGCTATAGCGGCGAGCTAGAGGCCGTTTATACTGTATTTCATCCTGGAATTGGTGGAAGCATTGATGAGAGCGTGCGACAGATGAAAATGGTAAAAAATCTCAAATTTGCTATCGAAAATAAACCATATATCGTACCAATGGACAATGGAACCGCATTTTGCGTAGGGGCAGATTTTTTAAGTATTAAGCGAATTTTAGACGAAGTAGGATGTGAGTTTTGCCTTGATGCTGGACATGCGCTTTGTAGTGCAAACTATCAAGGATTAAATCCTTATGAGTATATTGCTAAATTAAACGAGCTAAATCCTAGAATTTATCATCTAAGCGATAACGATGAGAACGCAAAACTTGATGCACATATGCATTTTGGTGATGGGAGTATTGATTTAGCAAGGGTATTAAAGCTTTTGTGCGGCGGGGAATTTTTAGCAATTGAAACAATCAAGGATAGCAAAGATAATTTAGATGATTTTGCTAAGGATTGCTCAATTTTAAAATTGCTAATTAAAAATACTAAGTAATTTTAGAGTATTTTTAATAAATTTATTTTATTGCTAAATTTGGGATTAAAATTTCAATCTCAAATTTAGCTCTAAATATAAATTTATCACTTAAATTAATAATATATCAAATTATTTAAATATTGTAAATTTAAAAACATAAAAATAATTATAATAAATTATTTAGCCATTAATGCCGTACTAATTTTCCAAAATCACATCTCAACTATGATAATAATTCTTAAGATTATGAAATTAAAAAGATATTTAATAATTTATATCAAATTTATTTCCTAATTTATGCTATTTTTATAATCTTAATTTAAAGTTAAATTGAGTATAATTATCAAAAAGATTTGGAGAATTATATGGAATTTTTAAAAGAATATATAGATTATATTATATTTGCTACCTTAGGAATTATGGCGTTTATAGCCTGCTGGTGCGTGATAGAAAGAGTGTTGTTCTTACGCAAAGTAGATATAAACAGCTACACTAGCCAAACCAAGCTTGATAATGCTCTAAGCTATAATCTTACAACACTATATATAATCTACTCAAACGCTCCATATGTCGGACTTTTAGGAACTGTTATTGGTATTATGATTAGCTTTTATGATATGAGTATTTCAGCTACTATTGATGTCAAAAGTGTAGTTTTAGGCCTCTCACTTGCGCTTAAGGCCACAGCCCTTGGCCTATTAGTTGCTATACCAAGTCTAATAGCTTATAATTATCTATTACGCTGGGTAAATCTCATCTCTAGTCAATACACAAATAAGGCGCAAAATTGATAAATTTACCTAAAAACGAAGGGCTAAATATAATCCCATTTATAGATATTATGCTTGTTGTTTTGGCTATGGTGCTTAGCATTTCTACATTTATTGCTAGTGGGCAGATTAAGGTTGATTTGCCAAGTGCTAGCTCAGCTCAACCGCTAGAATCCAAAGAAAAACTAACCATCATAATCGACCAAAATGATAACTTTTATCTCAACGATACTATCATAGATATTAACGACCTTGAGGCTAAAATTGCTGCTACGCCAAAACAAACAGTAGTTGAATTAAAAAGCGACAAAGGTGCTAAATTTGATAGCTTTGTCAAAATTATTGATATTTTAAAGGTCAATAATCACCAAAATTTCTCAATCATTACGGAGAAAACACGATGATGCGAGCAATTTACTCAAGCAAAACCCAATCATTTTGCTTAACTAGTATGCTATTTATTCCATTTATTTGGTTTGGTCTAAATGTATTAAAACCAATCGTTCCAGCTATCACTACACAAAGCATTAGCCTAAATCAGATAGTCCAAATTCCAAAACCAGCTCCAGTGCAAACACCTAAATTTGAGACACCAAAACAAGTTCAAAAAATCGAACCAATCAAAACCCCAAAACCAGCTCCAGTCAAACCAAAGCCAACTCCAACTACAAAACCAATGCCTATAGAATCTAAACCAGCTAAAAAAATAGAACAAACTACACAAGCAACACAAACCACTCCAGCAGCACAAGCCCAACCAGTAGAACAAATACAAACATATAATATAACTAGTGCTACACCAGATCCATTTTTAGCAGCGATAAAATCAGCTATAAATGATAATCACATATACCCACGCACCGCTAAAAGACTAAGACAACAAGGCAATGTATTAGTTGAGTTTATATGGACAAAAAATATGGAGTTAAAAGGGTTAAAAATTCTAAAATCTTCCCAGCACAAAGCTCTAAATGAAGCTGCACTAGCTACAATAACAACAGCGGCTAAAAGTTTTCCAAAACACGATAAAACCGTTCAAATTCAAATCCCGCTAGTTTATAAAATAAACTAAAAACTACTAAATTTGCTCATCTTGTCTTTGGGCGATTTGGATTTGGATTAAAATTTAGATTAAATTTCTACATTTGTAGCTATATTTTGACCTTTTTTAGATACAATCTATAAAATCAAATTTGGAGTTATCATGAATCCATTTGTTATAGCTGAGATGTCGGCTAATCACTGCGGAGATAAAGATTTAGCATTTAAAATTATCAAAGCTGCCAAAGAGTGCGGTGCTGATGCTATTAAAGTTCAAACATACACAGCAGATACTATTACGATTGATTGCCGTGATGAGATATTTATGACTAGAGATGATGGACTTTGGGCTGGACAAAGCCTTTATGAATTATACCAAAAGGCCTACACGCCGTGGCAGTGGCAGGCTGATTTAAAAGCTTATGCTGATGAGATTGGGATTGAGTTTTTTAGCACACCGTTTGATTTTAGCGCAGTTGATTTTTTAGAAAGCATCAATGTCAGTCGCTATAAAATAGCCTCTTTTGAAGCGATGGATTATCCACTTATTCGATATGCTGCAAAGCATAAAAAGCCAATGATAATATCTACTGGAGTTAGCACAATTGATGAAATTTACGAGGCAATTGACGCATGCAAAAGTGTTGGTAATCACGATATTACAATCCTAAAATGTACCTCTAACTACCCAGCTCAAATAGAAGATATGAATATAGCAACAATATCTGATATGATGGCTAGATTTGCTCCACTTGGTGTAAAGGTTGGGCTAAGCGATCACTCAATGAGCTTAGAAGTACCAATCACTGCTGTGGCTCTTGGAGCTAGTGTGATTGAAAAGCACTTTACTCTTGATAGAGCCTTAGGTGGAGAAGATAGCGGATTTTCGCTAAACAAAGATGAATTTAGCGTAATGGCTCAAGCGGTTAAAAATGCATATAAAGCCCTTGGTAAGGTTGATTATAGCTTTAGCGAGCAAAATCGTAAATATGCTAGATCGCTTTTTGTAACAAAAGATATTAAAAAAGGAGAAATTTTAACCCCTGAAAATATCCGCTCTATTCGCCCAGCTCAAGGTCTTCACCCACGATATTATGAACAAGCCATTGGCAAAAAAGCTACAAAAGATCTTAAATTTGCTAAGCCTTTAGAACTTAGCGACTTTGAGTAAGCTATGCAAAAAGTCTATATAATAGCAGAAGCTGGAGTAAATCACAATGGAGATTTAAACACAGCTAAAAAATTAATAGATGAAGCTAAAAAGGCCGGTGCTGATGCTGTTAAATTTCAAACCTTTAAAGCTGAAAATTTAGCTAGTAAAACTGCTTTAAAGGCAGCCTATCAAAAACAAACTACAGATTCTAAACAAAGCCAATATGAGATGCTAAAGGCCCTTGAGCTAAGTATTAAATCCCATACTAAACTAATAGAGCATACCAAAAATATTGGAATTGAGTTTTTATCTACTCCATTTGATATTGATTCAGCAAATTTACTTTTTGAACTTGGTCTGAGCAAATTTAAAATCCCAAGTGGCGAACTAACAAATCTACCACTACTTCGTACTATTGCTAAATTTAAAAAACCAATAATTTTATCAACTGGGATGGCTACAATGGCTGAGATTTGGGATGCTTTTAATATTCTTACTACCAATGTAGCACTAGAAGATATCACGATTTTACATGCAAATACTGAATATCCTACACCTTTTTGCGATGTTAATTTAAAAGCAATGGTTAGTATTGGGGCTGAATTTGGAGTTAAATTTGGATATAGTGATCACACATTAGGAATTGCTGTGCCAATTGCAGCGGTTGCACTTGGGGCAAGTGTGATTGAAAAGCACTTTACCCTAGATAAGACTCAGCCAGGCCCAGATCACAAGGCTAGTTTAGAACCAAACGAATTAGCTCAAATGGTAGCTGGAATTCGAGCAATTGAGCTAGCCCTAGGCGATGGAATCAAAAGCCCAAGCCCAAGCGAGATAAAAAATATAAACATTGCTAGAAAGTCTATTGTAGCTAAATTTGATATTAAAAAAGGTGAAATTTTTACCGATGATAATATCACTACAAAACGTACCACGCCAGCAGGAATTAGCCCAATGAAATGGGATGAAATAATAGGAACTCCAGCACAAAAAAATTATAAAAAAGATGAGATAATATGAGAAAAATATGCGTAATAACTGGATCAAGAGCTGAATATGGTCTACTTTACTGGCTGATTAAAGAGCTTAGCATTAGCAAAAGTCTGCAACTTCAATTAATTGTAACAGGTAGTCATTTGCGAAGCGATTTTGGCAATACATATTTACAAATTCAAGATGAGTTTAATATCAATAAAAAGGTTGATATTTTAAATTTTGCCAATGATGCTCTTGGTGTATGCAAATCTATGGGAGTAGCTACTAGCGAGATTGGCAAAGCCTTAAGCGAACTAGCTCCTGATATTGTTGTGGTTTTAGGCGATAGATATGAGATATTTTGTGCAGCATCTGCGGCCCTAGTATTAGGGATTCCAATAGCTCACATTCATGGTGGGGAACTCAGCGCTGGAGCTATTGATGAGTCATTTAGGCATAGCATTACAAAGATGTCGCATATCCATTTTACTGCAAATAAAGAGTATGCTAAAAGAGTAGCTCAATTAGGCGAAGATCCTAAATATATCTTTAATGTTGGCGGTATGGGAATTGAAAATATAAAAAGGCTAAAGCTATTAAATAAATCCAAATTTCAAGACTCAATTAAATTTAATCTAAATAAAAAAAATATCCTAGTAACCTACCATCCACTTACTACTCAAACAGATAATAAAAAAGATTTTAAAGAGATTTTAAAAGCACTAAATGAACTAAAAGATACAAATATAATTTTTACAAAAGCTAATAGTGATGCTGGTGGAATAGCTATAAATAAAATGATAGATGAATATGTCAAATCTCGCCCTAATTGTATCGCCTTTGCCTCCCTTGGAAGCCTAAGATACCTAAGCGCACTTAAGCATGTAGATATAATTTTAGGTAATAGCTCTAGCGGACTTTTAGAAGCCCCTAGTATGGGAGTTGCAACCATAAATATAGGCCCAAGACAAGATGGCAGACTAAAAGCACCAAGCATCATAGATATCAAGCCTATAAAGGCGCAAATTTTAAAAGCAATAAAACTTGCCTATAGTTCAAAATTTCAAAAAATAGTCCAGAAAAAACAAAATCCATATGGCGACTCAAAGCCTAGTAAAACCATAGTCAAAGTTCTAAAAAATATAAATTTAAAAGATATCACAGTCAAAAGATTTAAGGATTTGGTATGACTTTAAATTGGGGGGGGGTTCTACCTCAAAAAGGCCATAATATGAATATAAACTCTCTAAAGCTAAGCCCAACTAGCAGTATAAAAGAGGCTCTTAAAATAATCGATAGTGGCGCACTCCAAATGGCGCTAGTTGTAAATAGCGATGGCAAACTTTTAGGTACAATTAGTGATGGTGATATTAGGCGAGGATTATTAAGCTCAATGGAGCTAACTCAAAGTATTGAATCCCTATACTATCGCACGCCTATAGTTTCGCACTCATTGCATGTCTCTCCAGATATCATTGCTAAAGCCAAAGCTAAAAATATACGCTACATTCCAATTATCGATGAAAATGATATCCCAACTGCTATTGTTAATATTTATGAACCAAACTTTAAAAAACCAAACCAGGTTATATTAATGGCTGGCGGATTAGGCACAAGGCTTCGCCCACTAACTAATCAAATTCCAAAGCCAATGCTTCATGTAGGTCCAAAACCAATTCTACAAACAATCATAGAAAGCTTTCTTGCAAATGGGTATAGCGATTTTACTATTTGTGTCAATTACAAGGCTGAGATTATTACAAACTACTTTGGCGATGGAAAAAAATTTGGTGTAAACATAAACTATGTTTTTGAAGATAAACGCCTTGGTACAGCTGGGGCGCTAAGCTTGATAAATCCACCAAAAGATGATTTTTTTGTAATGAATGGCGACCTGCTAACAAATACTGATTTTACTAAACTTCACGACTATCATACAGCTCACAAATCTGTTGCTACAATGTGTGTGCGAGAATATGAGATGCAAGTGCCATATGGAGTGGTAAATTTAGATGATAATACTATCAAATCTATCACTGAAAAGCCACGCCAAAAATTCCATGTAAGTGCTGGAATCTATATGTTAAACCCACAAATCCTAAATTTTATTCCAAAAAATGAGTATCTAGATATGCCAGATCTTTTTAACTCTTTAGCTACTAAGAATCAAAATCCAAAAGCTTATCTAATTAATGAAGAGTGGCTAGATATAGGCAGAATCGAAGAGTATAACCTGGCAAATGAGCTTTATAGTGAGATTTTCTCATGAGAGCGCTTATACTTTCTATGGGGTCAATTGGCCGCCGCCACGCTGATGTTTTGCGCTCATTAGGATTTGATATTAGCGCCATTTCATCACAAAAAATTATTGATATAAAATGTTATAAAGAGCTTGAAACAGTAGATATAAATCAGTTTGATTACTTTATCATTGCCTCGCCTACATATTTGCATTTTAAACATTTAAGCTATATTGATTTAAATGTCTGTAATAAAATAATACTTTGCGAAAAGCCATTATTTGATAAATTTAGAGATTTTAATCCAAACAATAAGATTTTTATTGGGTATAATCTGCGTTTTCATCCACTAATTTTAGAGCTAAAAAATATGCTAAATCCAAGCGATATTTTAACTATTGAAGCACGCTGCGGTCAATATTTGCCATCATGGCGAAAACGAAAATATACTAGCTCTTATAGCGCTAAAAAGGAGCTTGGCGGAGGCGTTTTGTTAGATCTTAGTCATGAGATTGATTATCTTAGCTTTTTATGCAATTCTAAATTAGAATTGATTAAATCTTATCAAGCCAAAGTATCAAATTTAAATATCACTAGCGATGATATTTGTATGATTTTAGCTAAATGCAATAAGACTTTAATAAATATCAGCCTAAATTATCTAAGCAAAGCACCATATCGTCAAATTTTAATTGAGACAAATAATAATACCTATAATCTTGACCTCATCGCAAATACACTTAAAATAGTAGATCAAGATGGAAAAATCACTCAAATACAAAAACCAAATTTACAAAGAAACGATACTTTCAAAGCGATGCATATAGATGCTTTAAATATGCAAAATCATATATGTACATTTTCTCAAGCTATGGATACAATGCGACTAATAGATCAAATTCAAAAGGAAAATATATGAGCAATATACTATGTACCATTTGCGCTAGAGGCGGTAGCAAAGGTGTAAAAAATAAAAATATCCGCCCAATTGCTGGTCTTCCGCTCATTGCTCACACTATAAATCAAGCCAAAGAGTGCGGTTTATTTAAGCATATTGTAATTAGTACTGATAGCGATGAGATAGCCTCTACAGCACAAAAATATGGAGCGGAGGTCTTTTTTAAACGAGATAGCGCTTTAGCTAGTGATACTGCTGGCAAACTAGCTGTAATCCGTGATGCCTTACTAAAAAGTCAAGAGTATTATAAACATAAATTTGATTATATTATAGACCTTGATGCTACATCTCCTTTGCGTCTATCTAGCGATATTAATATGGCTTTTGAGCAGTTTATACAAGATGATAATGATATTCTTATTACTGCTACGCCAAGTCGTAGAAGTCCATACTTTAATCTAATAGAAAAAATAGATGGCAAGATAAATCTTAGCAAAACTCTACCAAATCAAATTTTACGCCGTCAAGATGCTCCGGCTACATATGATATGAACGCTTCAATTTATATATGGAAATCTTTAGTTTTATTAAATAACGATACCTTGTTTTTACCTAAAACTGGACTATATGTAATGCCTGCAAATCGCAGCATTGATATAGATGATGAGCTTGATTTTATGATAGTAGAGCATATTTTAAGGAGTAAAAATGCTTAAAGATAAAGTAGTTATAATAATTGGCGGTTCAGGATTAATCGGCAAAGCTTTTGTAAAATCAGCTATACAAAATCACGCTACAGTAATCAACGCAGATATAAATCAGCCAAACACAAAACTAGATTGTGAGTTTATCCATACTGATATCACTAGCAAAAATTCGCTTGATAATCTAATAGAATTAATCAGTCAAAAATATGGCAAAATAGACGCTGTGGTAAATTCTGCCTATCCAAGAACAAAAAGCTTTTCTAACCACTTTTTTGATGTAGAGTATGAGGATTTTTGCACTAATACCAATCTTCAACTTGGTGGAGCGTTTTTGGTTATGCAAAGATTTGCTAAATTTTTTAAATCACAAGGATATGGCAATATAATTACACTCTCATCTATTCAAGGCGTAGTAGCACCTAAATTTCAAACCTATAAAAATACACAGATGAGTTCTCCAGTAGCCTATAGCGCTATTAAATCTGGAGTTATTCATCTAAGTCGCTACCTAGCTAAATATCTAAAAGGGGATAATATTAGAGTCAATTGCATAAGTCCAGGTGGAATACTAGATAACCAAAATGAGATATTTCTAAGTCAATACAAAGATGTCTGTCTAAATAAAGGTATGTTAGACCCAGATGATATCTGCGGGGCTTTAATATTTTTACTTAGCGATTATAGCCAGTTTATTAATGGACAAAATATAATTGTAGATGATGGATTTTGCTTATAATCTTAGTAGAGTAAAAATTTTGGCGTAGTAATCTATGCCAAAATCTAAGCAGCATCAAAGCCAAGTGATACTAACTATCAATAATAATTATATAATAATACAATCAAACTCCAAATTCTCTCATAAAAATAAATTTTTTAATCTCAAATCCAAACTTTTAATCTAAAAATAATTTATTAATAGTAAAATATCAGACGAATTAATTCATATTTTGAAAGGATAAAATATGTCGATATTTGACAATTTCAAGATTAAGAATAAGATGCTTATTCTCATCGTCATTCCGCTCATCGTCGCTATGATCATAGCTGGCAATCTCATCAATAAAGAGTATGATACCTATAAACGCACTCAATTACTCGAAGATGGAATCTTGCTCTCATCTCAAATTTCACTTGTAATACATGAACTACAAAAAGAAAGAGGTTCATCATCAGGATATCTAGGTAGTAAAAGTGAGGATTTTAAAAAAATTCTACTAAATCAACGCCAACTAAGCGATAAAGAGATAAATAAGCTTAATGAAAATCTATCTAAATTTGAAATAGATGCATATCCAGTTGAGCTTAGGGACTCTATAAAAGATACAATAAATGCACTAAATAATATCCAATCTATAAGAAGAGGTGTAGATAATTTTAGCGTTAAAGTAGGAGATGTTTTAGGATACTATACAAATACTATCTCAAAACTAATCAATAATATAGTAGTAATCTCTAATATCTCAAACAACTACAAAATAATCCGCTCTTTAACTGCATTTGTGAGCTTTATAAATGCTAAAGAAAATGCCGGTCAAGAAAGAGCAGTCTTATCAAATACATTCTCAGCTGATAAATTCGGCGATGGAATTTATAACAAATTTATCGCATTAGTTGTAGCTCAAAATCTATATACAGAAGAGTTTAAAAAATATGTAGACCCTGAGGAGCTAATCAATTATAACAATATAACTAGTGGAAACAAAGATTTTCAAGAAGTTGAGCGTATGAGAGCTGTGGCGATGAAAAATGCATTTACTGGCGGATTTGAGACTAGTGGTACATACTGGTTTGCTACTATTACCAAAAAGATTGATATCTTAAAACAGATAGAAGATAGACTAGCAGCTAGATTGATTCAAGACATAGACCAGATAAGACAAAGCAATATTAATGTGCTTGTTTTCTCAATTGGAATTTTAGCCTTTGCGTTTATTGCTACATTTGGATTTAGCTACATTATAATCCATAATATTAATAGTAGAATTGCTAAAATCCTAAACTATCTAGTATATGTCCAAAAAACAAAAGATATTAGACCAAACAATGTTCTAAACAAAGGCAAAGATGAGATTGGGCTAATCTATGAACAAATAGAAGGATTTTTAAAAGTTATTAGACAGCTATTTGGTCAGCTTGATGGACAAATTCAGCAAAATCTACAAATTGCAAATGACTTACTAAGCGAGTCAAAAGTAATTCAAAATGATACTCAAGAGGGCTTTAAACTATCAAAAGATTCACAAATAATCGGTCATAGCGTAGAAGATAGCCTAAGCGATAATGCTTTAAAAAGCAATGATACAATGAACAATATCATCACAGCTAAAAATGAACTAAGCTCAACCTCTAGCGTTATATCTGAATTCTCTGAGCTAGTAACGCTTGATGCAAGTCGCCAACAAGAGCTATTAACTAATATCTCAATGCTAAATAATGATGCTCAAAATGTTAAGAATATTCTAACAACTATATCAGATATTGCTGATCAAACCAACCTTCTTGCACTTAATGCTGCCATCGAAGCAGCAAGAGCAGGCGAACATGGCAGAGGATTTGCAGTTGTTGCTGATGAGGTTAGACAGCTAGCTGAAAGAACTGGCAAATCTTTAGATGAGATTGATATAACTATCAATGCTATTACTAAGTCAATTAATGATGTAAGCTCAAAAATCACACAAACCTCAAGAGATTTTACGACATTTGTCGATGAAGCGCAAAATATTCAAAATACAATCCAAACAGCAAATGATAACATTGATCATGTCATCGCCCTAGCTACCCAAGCAATGGCTAGTTCAAAAGAGTTAAATGATAAAACCAATAACCTACTAAGTAATAATAAAACGTTAAATGATAGGCTACAAAATATCTCAAATTCAATGGATAAAATTAGCTCAGTTTCTGATACACTAGAGCATAAAGCTGAGAATTTAAGGGATAAAATTAGCGAATTTAAATTTTAAATTCACTTAAATATTTGCAATGGCTAAGCTTTTAGTCATTGCAAGAATAAGCATAAATGAAGCGATTTAATAAATAGATATTTTTATTAAATCGCCTTATCCTTTACCAATTACTATAATACTCTCAAAGCTTATCATCAAGCGCATTTCTATCGATTTTGCCATTGGCATTTAGAGTAAACTTATCCAATCTTATAAATATTTTTGGGATCATATACTCTTGAATTTTTTTACTTAAAAACTCTCTAATCTTATCTATATCTCTACTAGCTTCATAAAACGCTACAATTTTCTCACCAGTAAATTTACACGCTGAACGCTTGATTTGCGGATGTGAATTTAATGCCACTTCTATCTCACCTAGCTCAATCCTATGACCATTTAGCTTGATTTGAGAATCTAGCCTGCCATAACAGATTAACTCATTATACTCATTATAAGCTGCAATATCGCCAGTTTTATAAATTGGGTCGTAGAAGTTATTATGAAGTGGATTTTGGATAAATACCTGCGCACTCTTAGACCTATCGCCATAATAACCAAGGCTAAGACTACTACCACGCACGCATAATTCACCTTTGATAAATGGCTGAGTAATAAGGTTATTATCTTCATCAAAAAGTAAAATTTGTGTATTTTTACACGCTTTGCCAATTGGTAGTAGCTCATCATCGCCAAATTCTCTATCACACACATAGTAGCAGCACACATCAGTTATCTCAGTTGGCCCATATAAATTAGCATAAAGTGCATTTGGCAAGGCTTTTCTCCAGATATTTAACTGACGATTTGGCATTATCTCACCACAAAATAGCACCTTTTTAAGTGTTTTTAACTCTTGATGTTCTAACGCTCTTGTATTAGCAAAGTATATTAACACGCTAGGAACCCAAAATATCATCGTAACACCGTGAGTTTTTAAATACTCCACTACTCTAGCTGGAAAGGCAAATTCAAAAGTAGATAAAAGATGTAAAGTCGCTCCGCATCTAACTGTAGTAAAGATATCTAAAATTGAGTTATCAAAATAAAATGGTGCTTGATTTACCAATATTTCATCATTTCCAACATCAAAGGTTTTACTAACCCAAAATATATAATCAATCACACTTTTATGACTGATACTCACACCTTTTGGCTCACCTGTGCTTCCGCTAGTAAATAGCACATAAAGCAAGTCAGTATCAATAATCTCAACTCTACTAAGCAGTGATAAATTTGGCTTAAAGCTATCAAATTCATCGCTATAAATCATTGGAATATCATAATTATTAGCACCTAAATCCCTTGCTGTAATAATAAGTGCAGGTTTTAAAATATTTATAATTTTTTGCACTCGCTCAAATGGCATTTTCTCATCTATAATACTATAAAAATTTCCACTTCTAGCCACGCCAAACATCGCTATAAGTGCTTCGATGGATTTTGGCAAAATTATTAAAACTGGCTTTTTATTTAACCCAAATTCTAAAATCTTGCTAGCCAAAGCACTACTTTTATGGCTAAATTCAAGATAACTAATACAATTCTTACCGCTTACAAATAGTGTTTTATTTGGATATTTTGCTACACTTTTATCTAGAAATTCATAAATATTGCTAATCATCACGCTACCTTAAATATCTTATTTTTCACTAACAAACACCCCTTTATTCCAATCAAGTTCATAATCAATAAATGTATAAAGATTTTTACCGCCATTATTTAATAAATCATTATCTGTAATTCTAAAAGTATCACAAGAACCAAGCAGCTTGATATAATAATTATCAAATTTAACTTCCTTTAAAATACTTTCATAAAAACTATTTGGCATATTTTTTTACCCCAGCAGCACGAACATACATCACATAAGTTCTCTTAGTCTCTACGCCATTAGCATCAATATATCCAGCCGTAAAAGGCTTAAAATAGCGATATGGAACTTGCAAAGCCTATTCTACATAGTGTGTAAATGTAATTCCCATATTGATTGCTACATTAAAAAAGACCATTTTCGCATCAAATTTATACATATAACCAAATGGCAAGTAACTCCCAAAGGCATCGATATTATTAAGATTAGCAAGCATTTTAGCATCCTTACCCCAAACCATTAATGAATAAATCGAGTAAGCTGTACGGCCAAATTCAGGACGGTTTTTTAATATCCAGTTAGCTAACGCTCCAGTCGATCCAGATAATAAGCAAATTTACCTTTTAATAGTAAAAATTAATTAAATATTCCGCTACTGCTTAGGGTGATATCATTATCTATCCACTCTTTAACAGCTGGGATTTTAACTAAAGTTTTGCATAATGGCTCGCTTGAATTACTAGCATCATCAACACTAATAGTATCGCTTGCGAGCGTGATATTTAGGCAACTTGTCCAAGCTTCGTTTTTATCTAGTGATTTTTTATATGTTGGAGCGAGATTTTCTAGATTGCTTTGAGATTTTAATTCACCAGCTGGTAGTTTGCCATTTATAGTGTAATATGCAGTAAGCTGGACGATGGTATCTTTTAGTAAAGTAGCTGATGTTACAGCACTTGCATCGTCCTTAGTAGCAACTAGCCTAGGTACTGCGATACTAGCTAAAATGCCAAGCACCACAATGACAAAGACTAGCTCAATCATTGTAAATGCGCTTCTCATCACGCCACCACATTTGGAAAATCATATACTAATCTTCCAGATTTTATAGTTTTGATTGCAGCACCTTTTAGTTTTTTACCTAGAAGTGGTGAGTTTTGTGATTTAGATTTGTTTAGCTTCTCATCGTAGAGATATTCAAAATCAGGATCGACAATTGTAATATCAGCCAAATAACCCTCAGCGATAACTCCTCTATCGTTTAGTTTTAGTAGTTTGGCTGGATTTAGGCTAGTTAGCTCTACCATTTTATTTAAGCTTATCACCCCATCACGAACTAAATTTAAAGTAAGTGGAATGAGCGTTTGAAGACCTAAAATTCCAAATGGAGCCTTATCAAATTCTCTTTGTTTTTCATCATTATGATGCGGAGCGTGATCAGTACAGATGATATCTATCACGCCATTTTTTAATCCATCTCTCATAGCCTCTACATCAGCTTTGGTGCGAAGTGGTGGAGACATTTTGTAATTTGTATCGTAGTTTTCTAGCTCACTTTCATCAAAAGTAAAGTGGTGCGGGCAGACTTCACAAGTGATATTTATGCCCTCTTTTTTAGCTGTTTCTATTAGTTTTAAACTCCATGCACTACTAACATGAGCTATATGGATATGGCCGCCTGTGAGTTTAGCTAAGAGCATATCACGACTTATCATTATCTCTTCTTGCTCTCTTGGCATACCTTTGATACCTAGCTTCATAGACATTAGACCTTCATTCATGTGGCCATTTCTACATAGTGAGCAGTCTTGAGAGTGATTTATGATAAATGAGCCGTGAAACGCTGAATACTCAAGCGCAGCTCTCATAACATCGCTAGAGCTAACAGGCAATCCATCATCGCTAAATGCCACGCATCCAGCCTCACTCATCTCTCCCATCTCAGTAATTCCACCGCCTTTCATACCTTTTGTTATAGCTCCAATTGGCATTAAATCTATTAGGCCTCGTTTTTTAGCCTTTTCTATCATATCTCTAGTTATTGTAGCATTATCATTTACTGGGTTTGTATTTGCCATTGGACAACAAGCAGTTACTCCACCAGCTACTGCAGTTTGCGATCCAGTGATAATATCATCTTTATACTCAAACCCCGGATCTCTAAAATGCACATGGATATCAATTAATCCTGGCATAACTAGTTTGCCATTAGCATCTATTACTATATCAGCAGATGGCTCATCTGTGGTAATAGAGATAATTTTATCATCTTGTATTAATATATTTGCTTTTTTACTCTCGTTGGCATTGATTATTGTTCCATTTTTTATTAAAGTTTTCATTATAGCCCTTTTAGATTTTTATAAACTATATCTAATATAGCCATACGCACAGCTACGCCATTTTCTACTTGTGATAAGATTGTAGATATGCGTGGGTCATCAGCTACATCGCTATTTAACTCTACTCCACGATTGATTGGTCCTGGATGGAGAATTATTACATTTTCTTTTGCTTTTTGCATTCTAGTTTTGCTTAGTCCAAAATATCTGCAATACTCTCTAATGCTTGGAAATGGAGTCTCATCATCGCTTCTTTCTAGCTGAATTCTAAGCATGATAATAGCATCACTACCGCTTACTGCCTCATCCATATCTTTGCAAATTTCACAACCAAAAACCTTAGCATATTGCATCATTTGGGGTGGGCCAAATAGTTTAACTTTTATACCTAATGTTTGCATAGCATAAATATTTGATCTAGCTACCCTAGAGTGAGCTATATCACCAATGATTGAAACTGTAAGATTATTAAATGAGCCAAATTTTTCATATATTGTAAAAAGATCTAATAACGCTTGAGTAGGATGCTCATTGCAACCATCTCCTGCATTTATCACACAGCTAGGAGTGCGAGAAGCGACAAATTGTGCTGCACCTGAACTACTATGACGCATTATAAAGATATCTGTTTGCATAGATTCTATATTTTTGATTGTATCTATTAGGGTTTCGCCTTTATTGGTGCTTGAGTTACTAGCAGTGAAATTTATAGCATCGCTAGATAGCCTTTTGGCCGCAATTTCAAAGCTTGTGCGAGTTCTAGTGGAGTTTTCGAAAAATGAATTTACAACCGTTACACCTTTTAGAAGTGGAGACTTTTTCTCATTTTGTAAATTTAGATTTTTATAATCTTTAGCTAGGTTTAAAATTTGATATATATCCTCAGTGGTAAGATCTTTTGTAGAGATGAGATCCTTTTTGGAGTATGCCATTTTTGCCCCTTTTTTTAATACGATATTTTATCTAGATTTGGCTTAATGGTAGATTTAATTTTGAAATTTTATTCATTTATTTAAATTCAAATTTTATTGACAATTTAAGAAAATTTGTATAAAATTGGTTCTTTCAAACTACAATTTTATTCGTTGTACTGCTATTTATTCACTATATTAAAGAGGACTAATGGAAAATAAGGAAACTGCTCAACAATCAAACCAACCAACCAAAAAACAACACACACGCACACACACGCCAGTTGATGGCTATAAAATAGAAGAGTTAAGACTCCAAGACCTAGATAGCTTAGTAGCAATCGCTGAAGAAGTAGGCGTCCAAAACCCTAGAGAATTTCGCCGCCAAGAGCTAGTATTTGAAATTTTAAAGGCCCAAACCAAGCAAGGCGGATTTATCTTATTTACTGGAATTTTAGAGATAGTTGAGGGCGGATATGGCTTTTTACGCTCTACTGATGCAAATTTGAGTGATTCTGCTAATGATACATATGTTAGCCTAAGCCAGATTAAAAAATTCGCCCTAAGAGTCGGTGATATCATAACCGGACAAGTAAGAGAGCCAAGAGAACAAGAGAAATATTACGCTCTTTTAAAGATAGAAGCGATAAATTATAAATCCATAGCCGAAGCCAAAGAGCGCCCATTATTTGATAATCTAACTCCGCTATTTCCAAATCAAAAAATTCAATTAGAATATGATCCAATGAAGCTTACAGGTCGTGTGCTTGATCTTTTCACCCCGATAGGCAAGGGGCAAAGGGGACTTATAGTTGCCCCACCTAGAACAGGTAAAACTGAGCTTATGAAAGAGCTAGCTCACGGCATTACAAGAAATCATCCAGAAGTTGAGCTAATAGTGCTTTTAATAGATGAGAGGCCAGAAGAGGTTACAGATATGCAACGCAGTGTGCGTGGTGAGGTATTTAGCTCTACATTTGACTTACCAGCGTCAAATCATGTAAGGGTGGCTGAATTGGTGATAGAAAAGGCTAAAAGGCTAGTAGAGATGGGAAAAGATGTTGTGATATTGCTTGATAGCATTACTCGCCTTGCTAGAGCGTATAACACAGTAACCCCAAGTAGCGGTAAGGTTTTAAGCGGTGGTGTGGATGCCAATGCCCTTCATAAACCAAAGAGATTTTTTGGTGCAGCTAGAAATATAGAAAATGGCGGAAGTCTAACGATAGTAGCGACTGCTTTGATCGATACAGGTTCTAGAATGGATGATGTGATATTTGAAGAGTTTAAAGGCACGGGCAATAGCGAAATTATCTTAGATCGCACCATTTCAGATCGTAGAATTTATCCAGCTGTAAATATACTCAAATCTGGCACTAGAAAAGATGAATTACTACAAGGTAGCGATGATTTAGGCAAAATTTGGGCTATACGAAATATTATAGCTACTATGGATGATATAGAGGCTCTTAAATTCCTATACTCTAAAATGTTAAAAACCAAAAACAATAAAGAGCTTTTAAGCATAATGAATGAATAAGGACTAAATTTGAAAGCTTTAGCACTCAAATATCGCCCAAAGAGCTTTGATGAATTAATAGGTCAAGATGTGGTGGCAAATACGCTATCTCACGCCTTAGATTCTAATAGATTAGGCCATGCGTATCTATTTTCGGGGCTTAGAGGGAGTGGCAAGACTAGTAGCGCTAGGATTTTTGCTAAGGCTTTATTGTGTCAAAAGGGTATAAGCGCTCATCCGTGCGAAGTTTGTCCAAATTGTATAATGGCTAATGAAAATCGACATATGGATATCATAGAGATGGACGCAGCAAGCCATCGTAAAATCGATGATATCAGAGAGTTAATCGAGCAGACAAAATACTCACCAAGTAGTGCGAGATTTAAGATATTTATCATTGATGAGGTTCATATGCTAACCAAAGAGGCCTTTAATGCACTTTTAAAGACGCTTGAAGAGCCACCTGATTATGTTAAATTTATTTTAGCGACTACTGATCCGCTGAAACTTCCAGCTACTGTTTTATCACGGACTCAGCATTTTAGATTTCACTCTATTGCTAAGGCTAGTGTGGTGAAGCATTTGGAGTTTATATTAAATAAAGAAGGGATTGAATTTGAGCCAAGAGCCTTAGAAGTGCTAGCTAGAAGTGGTGGTGGTAGCCTTAGAGATACTCTTACCTTACTTGATCAAGCTATTATCTACTCACACGAAAAGCTCACGCATAAGGTTGTTGTAGATATGCTAGGACTGCTTGATCCAGTCAAGATTGATGAGATATTTGCAATAATAAATTCAAGGGATAAAAATAATCTTTTACAGCTTTTAAATGAGCTTCAAAATTATGATTCTAGCTCAATAATTGATGAATTAATCGAGCATTTAAAGTATAAATTTATACACCAAAATGGCGACTTTTCACTTTTGATTTTTGAGAGATTTTTTAGGATATTAAGCGAAGCTAAAGCTATGCTAAATAACTCAGCCGATCCAGAATTTGTTTTATTTATCACATTATTTATGATGCTTGAGGCATTTAATCTTACAAATATTGATGATGCGATATCATCACTAAAATCTCAATCACCCAATTCAAATTTATCGCTAAATTCAGTGTCAAATTTAACCTCGCAGCCAACAGAGCAAAACCATTCTAATTTAACATCAGTTAAGCCAAAATCAAAAAATAACTATCAACTATTTGTTGATGCCATTTATGATAAAAGCTATGAACTAGGTGTAATTTTTGATGAGTGTGTGAGTTTTAAAGGGTTTAAAGATAACACTTTAAATCTTGAGTTTGCTATGAGTGATGATCAGCTAATTTTGGCTAGGAAATTTTATAATGATGTAATTTTACCATCTGTTCGTAGTATTTATGGAGATAATAGCAAGCTAAATGTACAAAAAAGTGAACCAAAAAAGCAAAGCCCGCTTAGCCGTGCTCCAATGCCACCAATAATAGAGCAGACTACGCTAAATAAGCAAAATCCAAATTCAAAACCAACCGATGAGCCAAAAGGATTAGAGGCACTAAAATCATCAATAAGCCAAGAGGATATGAATTTAAAAGAGTTAAAACGGCTGTTTGGAGAGCCGCAGATTTTATCAAATAGTTAGGAAAATTATGGAAAATATAAGAAATTTCAGCATTATAGCCCATATAGATCATGGTAAAAGCACGCTAGCAGACCGCATTATAACAGAGTGTGGCGCTGTTGATGAGAGATCTATGAGTTCTCAAGTCATGGATACAATGGATATAGAAAAAGAGCGTGGAATCACTATAAAAGCGCAATCTGTAAGGCTTGGCTATACACTTGATGGACAGAATTATATATTAAATTTGATTGATACCCCGGGGCATGTGGATTTTAGCTATGAAGTTAGTAGGAGTTTGGCAAGTTGTGAAGGGGCTTTGCTAGTAGTAGATGCCTCTCAAGGAGTCGAGGCCCAGACAATAGCAAATGTATATATCGCACTTGAAAATAATCTTGAGATAATTCCAGTAATAAACAAAATAGATCTCCCAGCAGCCGATCCTGATAGAGTCAAAAATGAGATAGAGCATGTTATTGGGCTTGATTGCTCTGAGGCTTTAGAGGTGAGTGCTAAAAGTGGAGTTGGGATAAAAGAGCTAATAGAGACGATAATTCGCAAGATTCCACCACCAAAAGCGGATTTAAATTTGCCACTTAAAGCGCTTATTTATGATAGTTGGTTTGATAACTATCTAGGTGCTTTGGCTCTTGTGAGATTATACGATGGTAGCCTTAAAAAGGGTGATGAAGTCTATGTAATGGGAACTGATAAAAGGCATATTGTATTAGACCTGATGTATCCAAATCCCGTTTCGCCTATCAAGACTAATGAGCTAAAAGCTGGCGAGGTAGGCATAGTGGTTTTGGGGCTAAAAGATGTAGCTAGTGTAAGTGTAGGCGATACCATAACCCTAGCTAAAAATAGAGCCGCAGAGCCAATAGGTGGATTTGAAAAGGCCAAGCCATTTGTCTTTGCTGGATTATATCCTATTGATACGGATAAATTTGAAGATTTAAGAGATGCTTTAGATAAATTAAAATTAAATGATAGCTCTATAAGTTATGAGCCTGAGACTTCAGCGGCTCTTGGTTTTGGATTTAGGGTTGGATTTTTGGGTTTATTGCATATGGAAGTTGTCAAAGAGAGATTAGAGCGTGAGTTTAATCTAGATTTGATAGCTACCGCACCGACAGTTACCTATCAAGTAGTATGCACCGATGGAGCTACTATAAATATTCAAAACCCAAGCGAACTACCACCAGTAAATAAAATAGAGCATATAAAAGAGCCATATGT
Source organism: Campylobacter sp. P0109 (assembly GCF_002138755.1). Classification (NCBI taxonomy): domain Bacteria; kingdom Pseudomonadati; phylum Campylobacterota; class Epsilonproteobacteria; order Campylobacterales; family Campylobacteraceae; genus Campylobacter; species Campylobacter sp. P0109. Next base: position 2,650 of record NZ_MJKK01000004.1, on the reverse strand, counting down.
CAAGGCTACTATTATCACGCCAAGCGAGTTTTTAGGCAATATCATAACTCTTTTAAGCTCACGCCGTGCTATTCAAACTAAGATGGATTATATCACCACTTCAAGAGTGCTTTTAGAGTATGATATACCGATGAATGAGATAGTTATGGATTTTTATGATAAGCTCAAAAGCGCCACAAAAGGCTATGCGAGTTTTGATTATGAGCCAAGTGAGTATAGGATTGGCAAGTTAGTTAAGCTAGATATCAAAGTAGCAGGCGAGACCGTAGATGCTCTATCTATCATAGTGCCTGAAGAAAAGGCTATGAGCAAGGGTAGGGATTTTGTCAAAGCGATGAAAGAGATAGTCCCAAGACAGCTATTTGAAGTAGCGATCCAAGCTAGTATAGGAAGCAAAATTATCGCTAGAGAAACGGTCAAATCAATGGGTAAAAATGTAACTGCTAAATGCTATGGTGGCGATATAACACGCAAAAGAAAACTTCTAGAAAAACAAAAAGAGGGTAAAAAGCGTATGAAAGCCATAGGCAAGGTAACCTTGCCTAGTGAGGCGTTTTTAAGCGTGCTTAAGATAGATTAAGGGGAGATGATGAAAAGGGGATTATGGATTATACCAGCATTGATTATAGCTGGATGTAACTCTGATAGCTCTAAGGCGACAGATATATTAAATAGCGTAAAAGATGGTAATATCCAAGAGATTATCAAGGTTGCCTTGCCAGAAGAGATCAAATCCAACCCAGCAATGGAGTATATACAAAACGCTATGGATAAAAATCAAAATGAGATAATAAAAAATATAGAGATATTAGACCAAGATATCAGTGAAAATAACGCCTATATAACTATCAAAATCAGATCTGCTAATGCCCACATAGATGGAGATAAGATCAAACTCAAAAGAGATAATAACGGAGAGTGGCAAATAGTAAAATAGTATATAAAATTAACAATGGCACAAAATTTGCTAATATAATTTAAAAGGAAAATAATGCCATATATCAACATTAGAGTAACTAAAGAAAATGGAGAGCCTACAGCTGAGCAAAAAGCACAGCTTATAGAGGGGGTAACAGAGTTGGTAAGTCGGGTCTTAGGCAGGAATAAATCTAGTACCGTTGTAATCATCGATGAGATAGATATGCAAAATTATGGCCTAGCAGGAGAGAGTATAAAATCTATAAGGGAGAGAAAATGAGAGTATTTTTGGTTTTAGTTTTAACAATGATTTTAGGTGGATGCGCTATAAGCAATAACACACAAACTAACCAGGAGCAAAAACCTAAACAAACACTATTTCGCATAGATGCAAAGTGTGAGCCTTGCTCACAAAGAGGCTATGAGACGCTAATTGATGGTAAATTATACAGAAGCGATGTAGCAATAAATTGTTGTGAAAATATCCGCACAATCGATACATCAGCAGCACTAAAAAAGGTATATATCCATAAAGTTATCGATTTAATAGAAACACAAAAGTTAATAAAAATTAATGGTAAATATATTAAATTTGATAAAAATTTTGCTAAAGTATTTTACGAAACATTAGCTGCTGAACTAGAAGCTCGTGGAATTTATGTTGCAAGTGATGGTGATTCGCCTTATACATATAGGGTTCAGTTTGAATTTGATAATATCAAAAGCATTTATAGTCCAGGTGCAAATTATTTAAATTCAAAACTCTTTGGTACGCTAAAAATTAAAAATATCAATAAAAATAGAACACTCTATATCACTACAACTCAAAATGTAAGCGATCTAAGCGTAAGCAAGATAGAGGATTTTGACCTATATATGAATCTACTAATCAAGCAATCAGCCAATAAAGTTGCTCAAGAGATATCAAATTTATAAAAGGCCATTTCTAAGGCTATTTTGGTAAATTAATGCGATGTGTGAAATGTGCTAAAATATCGCTTAAATTGATATGTAAAGATTGCCAAAAGATACTTAGTGAGTATCAGCAAGGTTGCAGGCTAGTAGATGGATTTAAGGTATATTATTTTTATAAATATAGTGATATAAAAGAGATTTTATCTACTAAGCATCATCTTTGTGGCTCATTTGCGATTTCGAATTTGGCTAGTTTGAGCCTAACTAAATTTGCTAGTGAGTTTAGCTTTGGGAGCAAGGTTTTAGTAATTCCGCTTGATGATAATACAAAAAGCGGATATTCTCATACTGCGATCTTAGCCAAGGCTTTATCAAATTCAGAATTATCACCGCTTTATAGGGCATTGCGTGCTACAAATAGCGTGAAATATGCTGGAAAATCTTTGGAGTTTCGTCGCAAAAATCCACGGCAATTCAAGCTTTTAAAGCAGATTAAATATCCTGTAATCTTAGTAGATGATATAATCACCACCGGCTCTAGTATGCTAGAGGCTCAAAAGCTCTTGAAAAGAGCCGGAGTTAGGGTGCTTTTTGGCCTAGTTTTAGCCGATGCTAGGGAGTAGGAATTTGAGTGTTAAAATCCTAAATTCATCAAATCCCACACCCAAAACTATATTTTTCTAACATTTGATTTAAGCTTGATATAACCACTCTTGCATCATCATCGCTCATCATCTGATGGCACGGCAGACTAAGCTCAGCTCTATAAAAATCCTCAGCACCATCTAATCTCATCTCACCATATAAATTTTTATAA
>NZ_MJKK01000003.1:131099-200169 GCF_002138755.1 Campylobacter sp. P0109 | reverse complement strand
TACTAATAACGCCATCACTCAAATAAGCGCTAGAAGAACTCTAGATTATGCTGTGGTTGGTAACTCCAATAGAGCTATCGCACCAGCACCACTACCACCAATATCAGCTAGCACATTCTTTAGCGGATTTAGAACTCACATAGCAAGCGATCACTTCCCTGTAACATTTAGGAGATTCCCATGAAAATAGCTATAAAAATATCTTTAATATCTTTAATCTCTATATTTATCATCGGTTGTAGTGGAGCTAAAATAGATCAACCAAAGCAAGATATGAGCTTTTTAAAGCTTGATAGCTCTAAGGGATTTGCTGGAGATATAAGCAAAGCCCCAGATGAAACAAAAGCCCCAGATAGAATTTCGTTATTAAAAGATGAAAAAGAACAAACACCAATCTTAACTAGCTCAAACAACCAAGATGGGTTTGATTCATTTACCTTGCCTCTAAGCCTAAGATCGCTTGATACAGGTATGCCTTTGGTAGTCAATTTAGGTAAATCAGATGAAACTTTTAATTATAACCTAAGAGAGATTAAGGCATTTGAGCCAACTATAATTGATGATATTAAAAGAGTTGATAGCTTTGCGAATTTAGGTTTAGAGTATGTTCAGTTTGTATCAGCTAATGATATAAATAGTTGCCTCGGGATTGATGAGAGTGGATTTTTTACTTTAAAAAATTGTATTGGGGATTTAGATAAAAAGAGATTTGAAACTGTATTTCAACTCATTCCACTACTAAGTGATGCTGTAGAGATAAGATCATTAGTATTAGGTGGTAAAGAGTGTATAAGCACATTTTTTAACCCAAATTTAGAACCATGGCAAAGAGTAGGAATAAATAGATGTGAATTAAGAGAGGGTTTTAGTGTAGATACCTCTAAACTTTGGGCGATAATGCCTGAAATCAGAGAAGCAGCCATAATCCAACCGGTGGATTGAGCAGGTAAAGATTATTGTACTTAAATAGATTATAATGGGGGGGGGTACAAATACGAATGCCCCATATGTATTTTTATTAATTTCTTATCATACTTTATAGATATTTTTATTATTTATCAGATATAATTGCAATTAAATTTACTAAATCCAAAGGATATGTTTTGGTTAGTTTTATAGTTCCTGTGTTTTACAAGGATCAAGATTCATTTATATATAAACGCGCTATAGAATTGATTAATAAATTTAGCTATCACTCAAAAATTGAGGTTATAATTGCAGATTCTAGCAAAAATCCTATCTTGCAAACTGTAGCTAGCAATATTAAAATTATTCATACTTACGTTGGAGATAAGGTTTTTTCTCCATCTAAAGCCCGCAATCAAGCAGCTAAAATAGCAACTAAAAAATATCTATTTTTTTACGATGTTGATATGGATTATTCAGGTGAGTTTGAAGATTTGCTATTTAGTGAAATTGATAATATTTTAGAAACAAATAAATCTAAATTTATAGCTATTCCATTTTTATATCTTACGCAAAAAGGAACAGTTATTTTTGAGTCAAATAAAGATTTAGCGCTATTTAAAAATAGCTTTTTGAAAGGTCAAAATGATCTAGTGGAAAGTATTTCGCCAAATAGCTCAGCGATGGTGATGAATAGAGAATATTTTATGGAAATTGGAGAATTTGAGAATATTTTTTCTGGTCATGGTGGTGAGGATTTTTATCTTATTCATTGTCTTTGTGCGCATAATCCGCATTCGGTTAAAAATGACGATTATTACACAGATTTCAAAACTCCATTTATAGCAAATGCCAAAGGGTTTAGACTTTATATGGCGTATTATTCATTGCCAAATTTTTTTAAAAATTTAATTTTAGTACATAGATGGCACCCGCGTCCATTAAGTAATAATTTTTACTCGCAAAGATTAAGAAATGAGAATCTTTTGCAAGAAAAAATGAAAGCTTATGATAAAAAATTTACAGGGTTGATTTGGCAATCAACTACCCCAATGCCAGATATTGAGGAATTTATTGAAACTCTTATGAAAAATTATGGATATGATACCGAGCGCTATCCAGGATTTTTTCACTATGCTAACGGTGTTAAGCCTATCAAGCGACCACTAGCAAACAAGATAAGAAAGCTTATAATTCGTCCTAGGGAATTTTTTGCAGATATTAAATTTATAGGTCGACTGGTTCAATGAACGGTTATCTGTTTTACATTAAAAATATTTTAAATATTTTTACAAATAGAGTCTTTATTGGATGGGGAAGAAAACGGACTGGTCAATTTGCTTGCTTTTTATCAGTTAAATTTAAAGGTAAATTTAAACTTTTAGAAGATGGGTTTATCCGCTCGGTTGGGCTTGGGGTTGATGGTGCTAGGGCATTTAGCATAGTTGAAGATGATATCGGGATTTACTATGATGCCACTAGGCCAAGTAGGCTAGAAGAGATTTTGGCGAATTTCGAATTTAGCGATGAGATTTTACAAGAGGCTAGGTGGTGTATGGATTTTATCACCACGCACAATATCTCAAAATACAATAACGCTCCAGATATCACCCAAGAATTAATAGAAAAATATGAGCTAAATAAAGGCCAAAATATCCTTATAATAGCCCAAACTAGTGGCGATGCGTCGCTAGAGTACGGCTTGGCTAATCAATTTAGCACTCTTGACATGATAAATGCAGCAATAAATGAAAATTCAAATTCAAATATTTTGCTAAAAATTCATCCAGATGTATTAAGCGGTAAAAAAAAATCTGATATTGATATTGCAAATTTACCTTCACAAATTAAAATAATTAGTGAAAATATAAATCCGATTTCGTTGCTAAAGCATATTACAAAAGTTTATACTAAAACCTCTGCAATGGGCTTTGAGGCTTTGATGTGTGGGTGTAAGTGCGTCTGTTTTGGTGTGCCATTTTATGCTGGTTGGGGGCTAAGTGATGATAGGGTAAAAGCTCCAAGTAGGCGAAATAGAAAGCTAAGTATAGAGCAGCTCTTTGCTGGGGCATATATGATTTATGCTAAATATATTGATCCATATAGCGGTGCGCCAACTACTCTAAAAAGAGTACTTCCGCAGATTAATGCACTTAAAAATGCTCGATTAAGTGAGTGTAAAAAGCAAAAGTTTTTATTTGGATTTTCTATTTGGAAGCGAAAATTTATGGTGCCATTTTTGGGTGGAAATTTAAATTTCATAAGCACATTTAGCAAAGATCCGCTTCTTTTAGCACTAAAAAAGGGATTAAATCCTAGCTCATTAGTCTATATCTGGGGCAAAAAAGAGTATCCAAAACTACAAAAATGGTGCGATGAAAATGGCGTGAGTATAATAAGGGTAGAAGATGGCTTTATCCGCTCCATTGGGCTAGGAAGCGATCTTACTAGGCCGTATTCTTTGGTTTTTGATGATGAGGGAATATACTTTGATACCACATCGCCAAGTAGATTAGAAAATATCTTAAACTATCATAAATTTAGCCCTTATGAGTTAGAAAGCGCTAAGAAGCTTAGAGAGATTTTAGTAAATAGTAAAATTTCAAAATATAATGATGATAAAGATGGTATAATTAAGCCTAAAAATAGCAAAAAAATAGCCTTAGTTATCGGTCAAGTCGAAGATGACGCTAGTGTAAAAATCGGTGCTGATGGGATGAAAAATATTGAGCTTTTACGCCTTGCTAGACAAAATTCGCCCCATGCTCATATAATTTATAAGCCTCATCCAGATGTCGTAAGTGGAAATAGGGTTGGTGCGGTAAAGGCTACAGAAGCATTGAAGTATTGCGATGAAGTGCTTGAGGGTGTGAGTATGCCTACACTTTTAGATATCGCTGATGAAATTCATACAATGACATCGACTAGTGGATTGGAAGCGATTTTACGCAAAAAAAGAGTAATTTGCTATGGGCGACCATTTTGGGCGGGCTGGGGACTAAGTGATGATAAAAAGTCTCAGCCACGCAGGTATAGAAGTCTAAGTAGTGATGAGTTAATAGCTGGGGCATATCTGCTCTATCCTAGATATATTCATCCACTAAATTTAGAGGCGTGTGAAGCGTGTGATTTAGTAGTAGCACTTCAAGAGCAAAAGATAAGGTTGCAACAGCCTATAAATGCGCTATTGCATAAGATAAAATCTTTATATGCAAGAGTTGGGCAAAAGCTTTTATATGTAGTTTTATTTGTGGTAAAAAGATGAGATTAGAAGAGAGAATTACTGGTATTAAAGGCAAAAATGTCTTGCTTTTACAAGGTCCTATGGGGGATTTTTTTAATAAGCTTGATAATATTTGTACCAAAAAGGGCGCTTTTGTAACTAGAATTGGCTTTAATGCTGGTGATGCCTATTTTTCTAAAAGTAAAAATTATATCGCATATAAAGCCAAGCCAAAGCAGTGGCCTAAATTTATAAATAAATTTTATCAAGATAATAATATTGATATTGTCTTTTTATTTGGGGATTGTAGATTTTATCACAAAATGGCTATTAAGATAGCTAGGAATTTGGGGATTAGTGTTTATGTCTTTGAAGAGGGGTATTTGCGCCCTGGATTTATCACAATGGAGTCTTATGGGGTCAATAACCACTCTAAAATGCCTAGAGATAGGGAATTTTATGATGCTTACAAGCCATTAACCAAGCCATTTTCAGCTAAATCCACCTCTACTTATGGCTTGATGGCGTGGTGGGCGGTGCAGTATTATCTAATAGCAAATATATTCTATTTTTTATATCCTAACTACATCCATCATCGTGATTTTTCGCCTATTAGAGAGGGATTTTATGGGATTCGCAATTTTTTTAGAAAGATTAAGTATAAATTTAGCGAAAAAGATTTAAATGAGCGTTTAGATGGGGAGCTAAGTGGGAGATACTATTTTGTAGCGCTTCAAACTCATGATGATTTTCAGGTTAGAACTCACTCTAGATTTAAGACTATGGAGAGCTTTATTGAGTATATTATCTCATCTTTTTCTAAGAATGCGCCTAAGGATATGATTTTGATCTTTAAGCATCATCCGATGGATAGAGGCAAGAAAAATTATAGCTCATATATTGGCTATTTAGCTCAAATTTATAAGGTTGAAGGGCGTGTGATGGCTGCATTTGATGCTCATTTGCCTACGATAATCAAAAACTCAAAAGCTGTAATTTTAATCAATAGCACCGTTGGGCTAAATGCCCTAAGTTACTCTAAGCCTGTAATTTGTCTTGGAAAATCTATGTATGATATCAAAGGCCTTACTACAAAAGATATAAATTTGGATAAATTTTGGACTATTCAATCTAAGGTTGATAGCGAGCTTTATGCCAAATTTAGGGCATATTTGGTGGATAATACACAGATAATTGGGAGTTATTATTTAAAAGATGGAGTGGAATTTAAATAGTTTTTGGGCTGATTTGTAACCTTATTTTGTTATAATTTATCAAATAATTTTGCGGAGGATATAGTGCTAAATGTCATAAGGGCGCTATTTTTTAGAGAGCTAAAAACTAGATTTGGCAAAAATAGGCATCTAGGCTACTTCTGGGTAGTTGGTGAGCCACTGATGCAAATCCTTGTGATAACTACTTTAGTAACTTTGATCCGTGAGTATATCACGAATTTATCTATCCCTGGTGGGACGCCTATTTTTATGTTTTTGGCTTGCGGGATAATTCCGTTTTTTATGTTTAGAAATATCGTTACGCAACTTATGGGCGGGATAGCTGGGAATTTAACTCTATTTTTTTATAAGCCGGTTAGGCCAATTCATGTATTTTTAGCTAGAACTTTGCTTGAGTTTTATATGTACTCTTTGATATTTTTTTGTGTGATGGTTTTGGCTGGGTGGATAATGGGCTATGATGTCTTGCCTAGGGATTTTTTGGCTATGACTTTTAGCTTTTGCCTGATGGTGCTATCTGGATTTAGCCTTGGTGTGATATTTGCGATTATTACGCATTTTATGGAGCCACTTAAGATTGTTTTGACATATTTTACAACTGGTTTGTATATACTATCTTGCGTGATTTTTCCTATTTGGATAATTCCATCTAATATATTAAAATATATGCTTTATAACCCTATGCTTCATATTTGCGAGAGTATAAAATATTATTATTTTGATGGATATCCGCTAGCTGATGGTGTGAATTTGGCTTATCCATTGATTTTTAATGTAGTGCTATTATTTATAGGATTTTGGTTTTACTATTATAAAAGAAGAGAATTGGTAGCGAGCAGACCATGATAAAATTAGACAATTTAACCAAATTTTACCCACTAAGCAATGGTGATAAGCACTTTGTCTTTCGTGAATTTACCTTCACATTTCCTGATGATTGTAGTATAGGCTTAATTGGTAGAAATGGCGCTGGCAAATCCACTCTTATGCGACTTTTGAGCGGGGCTGATATCCCAAATGCTGGCAAGGTTATCACTGATAAGAAAATCTCATGGCCGGTTGGCCTAGCTGGTGGATTCCAACACGCACTTTCAGCTAGGGATAATGTGAAATTTGTAGCTAGAGTTTATGGATATAGGGGCGAGGCCTTAGAAGAGAAGGTGCGTTATATTGAGGAATTTGCCGAGATTGGCAAATACTTTGATGAACCGATGAATACCTACTCTTCTGGTATGAGATCTAGAATTGGATTTGGGCTTAGTATGGCTTTTGACTTTGATTATTATTTGATAGATGAGGCTGGGGCTGTGGGCGATGCTAAATTCAAACAAAAAAGCGACGCTATTTATAAAGAAAAATTAAGCAATTCTAAAGTAATAATGGTCTCTCACAATATGAGTGAGATAAAGCAGTGGTGCGATAAGGTAATCTTAGTAAATAGCGGAATGACTACAGTTTATGATGATGTAGATGAAGGAATTGAGATGTATAAAAGGATATGCAGTTGAATAAAAGAGCTATGATTTTAAGATCTATTAAGGATCTAAAGCAACACAAAGAGCGTCTAAATAGACTTGATAGTTTTAAAACTGTGATTTATATAATGATTGTGGTGATATTTTACTATACCTTTATCGCTGCTGATAGATATGTTAGTAATGTCTCTCTAAGTGTCAAATCCACAGATGGTGGCTCGCCAATATCTTTAAGCGGGATAGAGAGTTTAGTAGGGGTGGCATCTAGCTCAACTGAAGATATCAAGCTTTTACAAGAGTATATAAAATCCTTTGATATGCTCCAAAAACTTGATGAAAAGATAAATTTAAGATCGCTCTATGAAAAGCAAAAAATAGATCTATTTTTCCGCATTTACTCATCAACTAGCAAAGAGAGTTATCTAAAATATTATAGAGATAGAATCCATATATTATTTGATGATACAACAGGGCTTTTAAATGTCGCTGTAGAGGGCTTTAGCCCCGAAGATGCTCGTAATATCTCGGCTGCTATTTTAGAAGAGTGTGAGAGATTTATAAATGAAATTTCGCATAATATCGCTAGAGAGCAGCTAAGATTTGCCCAAGGTGAGTTAGAGAGTGCTAAGCAAAAGTATAAAGATGCCAAAAATGAGCTTTTGGCTTTTCAAAATGAGTATGGGGTATTTGATCCTCAAAGCCTAGCTAAAACCAAGGCTGGATTTATCACCGAAATAGAGCTTCAAATATCCAAAAAAGAGACCGAATTAAACACTATGAGAAGTTATCTCAATGACAATGCGCCTGAAATTGCAGCTTTGAAAGCTGAATTAAGAGCGCATAAAGAGCAGTTAGAAAAAGAAAGACGCAAGGTAGCATCCAATGCTTCTCAAGATAAATTAAATGATGTTGTGGCGCAATTTGAGGCTTTGTATCTGAATTTAAGCTTTGCTGAGGATGTATATAAAACCGCTATCACAGCCGTTGAGACAACTAGAATTGAGATCGGTAGAAAGGCTAAGCAAGTAGTAGTGATCCAAAGCCCATATGTACCAGATAGTGCTGCGTATCCAAATAAAATGTATAATATCATCACGATTTTTGTGATTTTGACGCTGATATTTGGGGTTGTTAGGTTAGTTCGTGCTATCATCGATGAGCATAGATATTAATCTATGAAAAAACCATATAAAAACGGAATTTTATTAGCAGCGACTAGTAACTCCACCTTTGCTATCGGGACAATGGTAGCAAATATCGCTGAGGTGATGAGCGGTGAAGTTGATATATTTTATATCGTTCATGATGGATTTACACAAAGTGAGCTAGAAGCGTTTGCTAGGGTTGCTGGTGGGGCGAAGGTTAAATTTATTAGCTTTACCAAGGATGATTTTGCTAAGAGATTAAAGCCATACACAAATAACCAAAATATCTTAAATTCGCCCTTTTTCTCTCGCTGGACACATATGGCTTATGGGATGTTTGAGCCACTTTTGTTGCTTGATGAGTGTGAGTGTATAGTCTATCTTGATTTTGATATTATGCTACTTAAAGGAATTGGTGAGCTATTTAGATTGAAGGGTTATCACTTTAGCACTCATAGGGGCAAGAGCCTTTTAAATCCAACGCTTAGAGATTATAATGGCGAATTTAAAGATTGTAGAGTTTATAGAAGTGGGATTGTGGCCTACTATGATACAATCCCAAATCCAAAAGAGTGCTATAATCAAATCTATAATTACAGCGCAAAATATGGAGCCAATGACCAAGGCGTGCTTAGCTTATTAATCTTAGATAATAAATTTAAAGTCAAAAATCTAGGCTATGAATACACTAGTAGCACATTTTGGCGTAAAAGCATAGGAGCATCGATAATCCACGCTTGGGGGCGAGATGGGCGGTTTTGGAATAATGAGCTAGTTTATCAATTTTGGGGCGAAATTTGGGATAAATACTACCAAAAATGGCTAAAATGCGGTGGCAGCGAGTATAAAGGTGGCTTCATTTGTAAAGCCAATTACGCCATAGAGAGAATAAGATATCACCTAGCTTACAAGCTTGGTTATGCGATGATAGAAAATCACACAACTATATTTGGCAAGATTAAATTGCCTTTTATTTTATTAGCTATCGCTTTAAAGCATAGACGCCAAAAGATAGAATATCACAAAATTATCCAAACCAAACCAAATTTAAAAGTCCCACCAATAGAGCATTACGAAGATTACAGATCCGCCCTAGCTGAAAAACAAAGCGCACCATACAGACTAGGCCAAGCCCTTATCAAAGCCACCAAAACTTGGTATAAAGGGGGATTAATAAAATTATATTTTGAGATAAATGAGATAAAAAGGGGTAAAAAGAGATAAATTATCAAATTTTAATTATAATTAAAGCGTGAAAATCAAAAAATTTAGCTAAAATTTAAAAATTTCAAACTTAACTTTTAGTGGAGTAAAAAATGTCAAAATTAAACATAGACCAAAAAAAGATTAAACAATTATTTGAAGATAAAAGATCTGATTTTTTAATACCTGATTATCAACGCCCTTATGCTTGGGGAGAAGATGAGTGTCAAACTCTTTGGAAAGACATTTTTGATTTCGCTTTTCCAGATAAAGAACTTGAGAAATTTAATTCTGATGAAGAATATTTTTTAGGCCCTATTGTAACTTTTGAGAATAATAAAAAGCTTGAAGTAATAGATGGGCAACAAAGACTTACTACTTTAATGCTATTGCTTAGGGTTTTTTATAAAAGACTTGAAAAAATGAAAGATGAAAATTCTATGCGAACAAAGCAGAACTTGGCACAATGTATTTGGAAAAGTGATGAATTTGGCAATGAAAACAAAGAAAAATTAAAAATAGATTCTCAAGTAGCCTTAGATGAACATAAGAATGAATTTTTAGAAATTCTAAAAACTGGTGATGCTAAAGATTTTAAAAGCCAGTATGCCATAAATTTTAGGTATTTTGAAAAAGAAGTAGATGAATTTTTAAAAGAATATCCTAGTTATTTCGCTTATTTACCAACTAGAATTTTAAATAATTGTATTTTGTTGCCTATTGAAGCAGATAATGAAAAAACAGCACTTAGGATTTTTTCTACTTTAAATGATAGAGGCAAGCCATTAGCTGATGCAGATATTTTTAAAGCACAATTTTATAAATTTTATGTAGCAAAAAATCAAAAAGATGAATTTATAGAAAAATGGAAAAATTTGGAAATTTTATGTAAAGAAGTATTTTCTAAAAAAGATAATACTTCTACTGATGAAATTTTTAATCGTTATATGTATTATCAAAGAGCTTTAAAAGGTAATAAAAATAGCACAACAGAGGGTTTGAGAGATTTTTATGAAAAGGATAGTTATGCTTTATTAAAAAGCGATAGGACTTTTGAGGACTTGCAAAACTTGGGTAGCTTTTGGCAAGCAATTTCTATTCAAGATAAAAATTATTTTGATGAAAATACTTTAAGATGGCTTTTTATTTTAAACTATGCCCCAAATATAATGTGGGCAAATATCACTTCTGTATATTTTATGAAAAATAGGGATGAGCAAAATCAGCTTGATAATATAAAATTTGCTAAATTTTTAGAGAAAATAACAGCGTTTATTTTTGCATATTCTTTTATATATCCTAGCGTCTCTCAGCTAAGAATACCTATTTATAGTGCTATGATAGATATTATTAACGACAAGGAAATGGATTTTTCAAAGTTTTTGTTTGAAAAAGAAAATTTAAAAACATTTATACAAAATCAAAAATTTAGCAATAATAATTCAATAACTCGTTCTATGCTTACTTGGTGGTTTTTAAAAGATAGTACCCAAAAAACACCGGGATTAACTGAGCAATTTCAAATAGAACATATTTACGCAAAAGAAAGAGCAAAAAGAGAAAATTTTAGTGGCAATGAAATAGAATTTATTGGCAATAAAGTCCTTTTGGAACGAAAAATAAACATTAGAGCAAGTGATTTTAGTTTTGCTGACAAAGAAAAACATTATAAAAAATCACAAAATAATGAATTAAACTCTATACATAAAAACTATAGTGAATTTGGCAAAACCGAAATAATAGAAAGAAATAATAATATTATAAATGATTTTATTTCTTTTGTAGAAAAAAACAATTTAATTAAAACAACAAATTTATTTTAATTATATTAAAAGGATAAAAAAATGAAATCTCATATAAAAACCGCTGAAATCATACTCTCAGCCTTGCCTTATATACAAAAGTTTCGTGGGCAAGTTTTTGTGATAAAATACGGTGGCGCTCAAGCTATGATAGATGTAGCTGAAGCAGCTAGAAAAACTCTAGATAAGCTAAGAGCTGACCTAGGTTCAGTCCAAAACCAATTAGTAGCTACTATAAATAATATTACAGTTACCCAAGTAAATGTAAAATCAGCCAAATCTCAAATAAGAGATGTAGACTTTGCTAGTGAGAGTGCAAACTTCTCTAAATTTAACATACTAGCCCAAAGTGGAAGCTACGCTATGAGTCAGGCAAATGCTGTACAACAAAATATATTAAGACTACTACAGTAGCTTAAATTTAAATCTTTAATAGCTTAAATTTACTCGCAATGCTTAGCCATTGCGAGGGTTTATTAAATTCTAGTAATATTTATCAAATAACACTTATGTAAAAAATTACTTTATATTTATTAAAAATTTGCAATGACGATTTAAAGTATAAATTTGATTTAAATCATCCTAATTTTTACTAAACTTAGATAAAATTACCTAAATTTAAATAATATAAAATTCAAAAAAAGGTTATAAAATGAACAATATTTTCACAATTCCAGCCACTGGTTATGCGATGTTATCTAAGGATTCTAAATTCACTCCAATTGAATTTACCCGTCATAGTGTAGGAGATAATGATATATTAATTGAAATTCTATATTCGGGAATTTGCCATAGCGATATTCACACGGCCAAAGATGAATGGGGTGGTACGAGCTATCCATGTATTCCAGGTCATGAGATCGCAGGTCAGGTAATAGCTGTAGGTAAAAATGTAACTAAATTTAAAATTGGCGACTATGCTGGAGTTGGTTGTATGGTAAATAGCTGCGGTGAGTGCGAGGCGTGTAAGGCTAGTCAAGAGCAGTTTTGTCAGCAAGGAAAAACAGTTTATACCTATAATTGCCCTGACTTTTTCCATGGTGGCAAGATAACATTTGGTGGATACTCAAGCAACATTGTAGTAAGTCAAAATTTCGCTATTAAAGTTCGAGCAAACGCCCCATTAGATAAAGTAGCTCCACTACTTTGTGCTGGAATTACCACATATTCGCCACTTAAATTTTCTAAAATTAAAGCCGGTGATAAGGTTGGTGTAGCTGGATTTGGTGGGCTTGGAATGATGGCTGTGAAATATGCTGTTAAGATGGGGGCTAGTGTAAGTGTCTTTGCTAGAAATGATAAGAAAAAATCTCAAGCTATGGAGCTTGGGGTTAGTAATTTCTATACTACCAATGATAAAAATATAGTTAATGAGAGATTTGATCTTATCATCTCTACTATACCGACTAGTTATAATGTGGGAGCTTATATAGATCTGCTTAAATATGGCGGAGAACTGGCTATCGTGGGATTGCCGCCGTATTCACAGGCGCCTAGCGTGAGTATAATAGATCTAGTATTTAAAGCGGGTAAAAAGGTATATGGCTCACTTATTGGTGGGATTAAAGAGACACAAGAGATGATGGATTTTTCGCTTGAAAATGAAATTTACCCTGAAACTATAATAGTATCGCCATCGCAAATCGATGAAGTATATGAGAAGCTCACAAATGGCTCTGGGCAGTTTAGATATGTGATTGATATGAAGGCAAGTAACTAGAGTGGCGTTTGCGATTTTTGCTATTTCAATGGCGCTAATTTATACTAGGCCGTTTGGACTTCCAGTGTGGGCTAGTGCGGTTGCAGGTGCGATAGCGGCTATGATGTTTGGCGTGGTGAGCGTCTCATCTGCTTTTGGCGTATTGGCAATGGTATGGGATTCTACTTTGGTGCTAGTGGGGCTAATTATAATTGCTATGGCGTTTGAGCAGATGGGATTTTTTGACGCTTTGGCTGGGAGAATTATTGGAAAATTTGCTAAAGGTAGTGGTGGAATTTATAGAATTGGAACGCTTAAATTTTTTGCTCTTATGATGGGATTGGGTCTATTTGTAGCTACATTTTTAGCAAATGATGGGGCAATTTTAGTGCTAACCCCTTTAGTTTTTGCACTATTTTCTAATACTAAAGATGAGCTAAGTATAACCACACCCTTAGTGGCATTTTTATTATTTTTTGGTTTTTTGAGTGATTTTGGTTCTAATGCTTTGATTATCTCAAATTTAACCAATATCATAACTGCAAAGCTTTTTAATCTCTCATTTAAAGAGTATTTTGAGGCGATGGTTTTAGCCCAAATTTTTGCTTTTATTGCTGCGTGTGGGTTGTTTTGGTTGGTGTTAGCTAGACGACTTCCTGCAGTGCTAGAGTTTAAGCTGCCAGCTAGAAGGATTGGGTCTGGGAGATTTTTGGCGTGTCTATTTTTGCTGATTTTGCTGCCTGTTGGGAGTATGATTTTTGAAGAGATGGAGTTGCCAATTAGCCTATTTATCTTGCTGGTTGCGTTGATTTCTATCATGATGCAAGATAGTGGCAAATTTGCACTTTTTAAGCGTGCACCTTTTGGCGTAGTAGTCTTTAGTGTAGGGCTTTTTGTGATGGTTTATGGTGTTGGAATGGCTGGGATTTTGGAGTTTTTACGCCAAAATATCCAGATGCTTGCTGGGCTTGATAGATTTAGTTCGCTTCTTGGTATCGCACTTGGTTCAAGTATTGGCTCAGCATTAATTAATAACTTGCCAATGGTAATGCTAGGAGATCTTGCGCTTAGGGATTTTGGTGCTGATATGGGGCTGATTTATGCTCATTTACTAGGGTGTAATATCGGTTCAAAGCTTACGCCAATTGGTTCGCTAGCTACGCTTTTATGGCTTGCAAACCTTAAGCTTCGTGGGGTGAAAATATCCCTTTTAGATTATTTTAAATTTACTTTTATTTTTAGCCTTGGCGTGCTATTTGCAGCAGTTTTAGGCTTGTGGATTGGAGATAGTTTTGACATTTAGAACGCATTTAGCAATTGGAGCCCTTGGAGCGATGGGCTTTGTGAGCGCAGTAGATTTAAGCGGTGTGGCAAATTTAGATAAAACACAAACTACTTATGTGGTAGGGTTGATTTTATTTGGTTCTGTTTTGCCTGATATTGATGAGCCTAGAAGCTTTATTTCACGCAAATTTCCACTGATTTCGCAGATTACTGCGACATTTTTTAAACATCGTGGACCAACACATTTTTTATTTATTCCGGTGCTGCTTTTTGTAGCGTGGGCGATTTTTGGACAGATTGCATGGGGGGCGCTAGGATTTGGTATGATTATGCATCATGTCGGGGATATGCTTACACCTAGTGGAATACAGGGATATTTTTATCCATTTAAAAAGCGTTTTGTGGCTCGAATTTTGCCTAAGAAAATAGCAGTAAAGACTGGCTCAACAGTTGAGATGGCTATAGTTTTGCCAGCTATTTTAGCAGTTGATGGACTTTTAGGAGCAAAGATTTTGGGCTTTGATATTGATATGGGTAGGATACTTGGAATTTTAAATTTGATTTAAATTCACCCGCTTAAATCTAAAGATATATAACAAAAGTAATATAAATAATTAATGTAAATTTAATATATAATTTACCATTAATTAATTATATTTTGCGACAATTTTTCGGTAAATTTAAAATTAGGTTATCTATGATTAGAGTTGCTCTTTTGTGTTGGATTATATTGCTTGGATTTAGTGGTTGTGCTGTGCCAAATGCCCTTTCTATCGCTGTTACGCCTGATGATTATATAAGCAAATTTGTGGTGAATGAATGCGATCAGAGCTACTTTGAAAATGAGCTTCAAAAGGCTAAAAATAATAAAGATCCGATATATACTGCTATAAATGCTGCTTCAATAGCTAGAGTTTGTCAGGAATTCGCACTTAGCAATGAGCTTTTGGATATTGCTGAAGATAAATATAAATATGATGTGGATTTAGAAAGTACAGGTAATAAGATAGCTAGAAATCTTGTAGGGATACTTTTAAATGATACATTTAGTGATTATGATGGGAATTTGTATGAGAGAATAATGGTAAATCTCTATAAGGGACTGAATTTTATGAGTTTAAATGACTTTGAAAATGCTAGAGTGGAGTTTAATCGTGCTTTAATCCGCCAAGATATGGCTAAGGAGTATTTCGCTCCACAGATCCAAGCGGCCAAAGAGGAGCTAGAGAAACAAAAAAGCGACCCAAATTACAAAAAGAATTTAAAAAATACTAAATTAGTATATGATGAGTATTCTAGGCTTTTTAAGGAGTTTAAAACTAGTGAAAATTTCATCAATCCATATGCTACTTATGCGGCTTCTGTCTTTTTCTATTTAGATAAGGATTATAAAAATTCAGCAGATAAATTCCGGGAAATAGCTATCGCTAATCCTAAAAATAAAGCGATATCAGCTATAAACAAAAGATTGCAAACTAGAGCCAAAAATGTAAAATCTAAGGGCAAAAAATATATATTTTTAGCTTATGAAGATGGCCTTGGGACTATAAAAAATGAATTTGCTATGAATATTCCATATATTATTAGTGATGGGGTGGCAACTGTGAGTTTATCTTTGCCGATGCTTAAAAAGCGTGATTTTAGCTATAAAGATATAAGCATAAATGGGGTTAAGGCGACTCAAATTAGTAATTTTGATAATATTTTTGCTAGTGAGTTTAAAATAGAGCTTCCTTGGATAATCACTAAATCTATATTATCAGGCGCTATTAAATCCACAACTAGTGCCGTCGTGGCTAGTGAGGTTGGTGGGGTAGCGTCTTTGGCTACAACTTTTTTGCTTTCAGCAACAAATAAAGCTGATATAAGAGTGTGGCAAACTCTACCGAAAATAGCTAGTATCGCTATGGTAGAAAATAAAGGCTCATATACAATCAAAGATAGTAGTGGTAAAATCATAGTTAGTGATAAGATAGATAAGAGCAAAGATGCGTTGATCTGGCTACGATCATCAAATAAAGATATGGTAAAATCCATTATAATACAGAGGTAAAATATGAAAAAATTAGTAATGTTTTTGGTATGTGCTATGCTGTTTGGCTGTGCTGGTAATAGCGATATAGTCTTAGGGGATAATGGCTATAACTCGAATTTAGTAAGCTTAGAGGCGATAGATAGGGATATAGTCCAAGATATCAATCATAGATTTAATGAACTTGGGTTATTGGAGTTTCAAGTTGTTTTAAAAAGTAATTCTGAAATGGATGTGGCCTATAAGGTGGTTTGGCTAGATGAGAGTGGATTTGAGCTTAGGAATCCGGTAGATGAGAGCTATAAGGTTTTGCGTCTCAATGCTAATCGCCAAATCTCTATCAATAAACTAGCTCAAGACAAAAGGGCTAAAAGCTTTAAAATTTATCTAACTACAAAGGGGTTATAAGATGAGAAAATTAACTTTAATGAGTGTGGTGGCGGCAACTTTGTTGCTTAGTGGATGTACTAATCAGCCATTTTATACAGATAATAGTGGCAAAGTCAATCAAGGCGATACAGTTACGCTTGGACTAAGCAATGAGGATTTTGAGTTGGCGGCTGAAACTATGATAAATAGCCTGCTTAGTGATCCGGCATTTGCTAATCAAAAGCCAGGGGTCAGAAAAGTTGTAGCCATAGGCAGAATAGTCAATGATACTGCTCTTAGACTAGATAGTGATAAACTAACTAGGAAAATCACTCAAGCTATGAGAAGATCGGGTAAGTTTGTGCTTACTTCTGCGGTGGCATCTGGTGGGGCGCTTGATAGTATGAGCGAAGATGTTAGAGAGCTAAGGGGTAATGATGAATTTAATCAAAAAACAATAGCCAAAAAGGGAACTCTAATCTCGCCTGATTTTTCGCTATTTGGTAAAATTCGTCAAGATAATATAAGATTAAGCAACGGCAAAATAAAGGTTGAATATCTATTTTTACTTGGTTTGACTGATCTGAATTCGGGTCTAGTGTATTGGGAGGATGAAAAGACAATCAATAAAGCCGGCTCTAGCGATAGCGTAACTTGGTAAGATATTATAAAGGATAAGAGATGAAAAAAATACTATTATCAATGGCAGTTTGTGCGGCTTTGGCTTTTGGGATGGGGGATAAGGCTAATGAGATAACTCAAGCCGATGTGGATATCCAAAACAAATTAAGCGATGCTAGCACGCAAGATATAACGCCTAAAAGCGTAGAAGATTTTTTTGATGAGTTTGAGGATGAATTTGGTATAGAGTATGGTATCACAAAAGATGGCAAGACATTTTATACCGGAGTTAGCGATGTAACGCTAAGCCCAACTGATAAAAGTTTTGCTAAATCTTTACAAAATGCCTATAATAGAGCTCTATTAAATTTACAAGGTGAGTTTGTCAAAGATGCCTTTGGTAGGATAGCTACAAATAGCATAAGCAGATACAAAGCAGATCAATCAGACAACGCTAGGGAATTTGAAGAGTTGCCAAAAGGCGGGACTATCTCTCAAATTTTTGATCAGCTAACGCAGCTAGCGGGTGCTGAATTAAATAGGGCTTTAAATGATCTAGGTGTAGATAGCCAAGGGCTAGAAGAGGTGAGAAAAAAAGAGCTTTTAAAAGATGAATTTACTAAAAATATCGTTACAAAAGCTTTTGGTAATATGAGTGGCTTGGTGCCGGTAAAAACGGTTGTAACACAGACAAAAAGGGGTAATTATAGAATTGGTGTTATCGCTGTAATGAGCGATAAAACTAGACAAATCGCAAAAGATATGAAAAATAAAACCTCTTCACTCATAAAAGCAAAAGGTGGTAAGCCAGTAGTAGAGTATCTACCAAAAGAAAAAGCCGGTTTTATACAAGAGTATGGAATTAGGCTAGTATATGATGAGAATGGTGCGCCTATAATTTTAAGCTATGGAAATTGGGGTTATATCCCAGATGCTAATATTAAAATAGCAGATAGACAAGAGAGTATAGCCAAAGATACCGCCGCAGCACAAGCTGATGCGGCTATAATAGAGTTTATCAATACTAGTGTATCATTTAGCGATGAGAAAGAGACAGGCGAGGCAATAAATCAAAATATAAAAGAGACAAAAAATATTCTCTCAGGTGATACGCAAATTCAAGAAGAGACATTAGAAAATATGATAGATAGAGTCTCTAAAACCATACAAGCAAAAGCTTCAGGTCAAATCCGTGGGATACAAACGCTAAAAAGATGGGATTATACCGATGAAAATGGCGTGGAATATGTAGGTGTAGTGAGATACTACTCTTATGCTAATTATCTAAATATCACAAACGCCATATCAGATAAAAAGGGTTCAAACGCTACTTCAAATTCCGCTACACCAGCTAAGGCTACTCAAAGAAGCTCAAAAGTGGTAAATACGATAGATGATTTCTAGGGTAGAGTATGAAAAAATATCTATTTATATTTGCTTTTTTGGCTTGCGCTTTAAATGCCGAGGTGGTAACTCACACTAACACCAAAACAGCTATGGGAGAAGGGCATGGCCTTACAAGAGAAGAGGCTATAAATAACGCTATTATAGAAGCTATTGGCAAGATTAACGGGGTGAATATAAACTCTATAAAAAAATCAAACACCCAAGCGATAAGCGATAATAGCGGCTCAAATATCGTAGATGCCTATTCAAATGATATCAGCAAAGCCACAAAAGGCAGAGCCGATAGCTATGAGATTATCAGTGCTAATCAAGATAGCACAGGCAAGTGGGTAGCAGTAGTAGAGATAAAAAACTCAAAAACCACCAAAAGCTATAAAGCTCCAGGCCTTGATAATAAACAAAGAAGAAGTTTAGCGGTATTTAATGCTAGTTATGGAGATACTAGAGGGCTTGGCGAAGGCTTAAAAACTCATATAATCTCAAATTTAACTAAATCAAGAAAATTTAATATCCTAGATAGAGATAATGGCGGATACTATGAGATGGAAAAGGCTTTGATTAAAAGTAGCAATGCTAATAGCGATGAAATATATAAGCTTAAAAATGTGCTTGGTAGCGATTATCTTATGATTTTTGATATTAAGGCCGCACAAGCTAGAACAAAACAGAGTAATCTAACTGGCCAAAATATCACAAAAGCGGAATTTGTGGTGGATTATCAAGTGATTTTATTTGCCACTAGGGAGGTAAAATATAGCAATACTCTTACAATGAGTGTAAGCGTAAAAGATGATCTAAAATCAAATGAAGAAGCCTATAAAAAAATCGCTGATAAGATAACAAGCGATATATTAAATGCTATTTATCCCTTAAAAATCGCTAGTGTAAATGGGCAAGAAGTGGTATTTACACAAAATTTAAATGTAGGCGAGAGATTTGAGTGCTTTTCTCAAGGCAAAGCTCTAAAAGATAGTTACACCAAACAAAGCACAAGCGATATGAGAGTAGAGAGCAAGGCGGGTGAAGTCGAGATAACAAGAGCTACACCAAAGCTTAGCTATGCTAAGATCATAGATGGCCAAATGAAAGAAGGATACATTTGTCGGCCATTAGGTGGTGGTTCTGGTCCAGGATATAGCGAAGGTCGTGATGCAAACTACCAGTTAAATGATGGTGGCGGCGTGAATTTGGGATTTTAGGCTATTTTACCAAACTTTGCGAATTTAAAAAATTGAGTATTAAAAAATTCGCAAAGTTGGGAATTTGAGAAGTTAATACTTTGCGAATTTACGCAATTGTGCGGAATTTGGCTTATAGAAAATTTTTTGTGTTGTATTTGGTAAATGTCGTTTTCATTTTATAAGCTTTTAATATCACGCTTAGAGGGCTCTTTTTGTGTCTTTTGGCGTGTATTATCATCTCGCCTAAAATACAGCAAAGCCCGAAAATATCATCTGGAATTTCGCTATTTAAATTTAGATTATCTAGTGGTTTATCTATCAAATTTTTTATCACAAAATAGC
Organism: Campylobacter sp. P0109; assembly: GCF_002138755.1. NCBI lineage: Bacteria > Pseudomonadati > Campylobacterota > Epsilonproteobacteria > Campylobacterales > Campylobacteraceae > Campylobacter > Campylobacter sp. P0109. The sequence goes on along the minus strand of NZ_MJKK01000003.1, from coordinate 180,245 downwards.
CAAAAACGCTTTTTAAAGCTCTTAAAATCTCAAAGCCTAAAGTAGCAAAAACCTTATACTCATTTATGTCATTTCTCATAGCCATAAGCTCATCTCTAAACTCTGGTGTGCTAGCGGCATACTCCCACCAAATATCATTGATATTTCGATTTTGGCTATCGATATAGCTTTTTAAAAACCGCCAAGGCTTTTCGCCATAATGGATGATTTTAGGCTCTTTGTAGCTTTGCATAAACTCAGCCCTAGAGCAGTTAAGGCGGTGATTTTGCTCATCTTTACAGATCGCAAAACAGAAGCTAATGGATGAAAAATTATAGCTAATAGGTAGCTTTAAGAGCTTATTTGCTGGGATTGTAGCGTTTAATAGATCTTGATCGGCGGCTTTTATATAGGTGGCATTTTGGGCTAGGGATTGGCATTTTTGTTCTATTTTATTCTCTATATAAGCCTTTGTGTTGATGAGTAAAAATCCAGCATTGAAGTAGTCATTTGTAAATTTATGGGTGATGATTTGGTTATTTTGTTTATATTTCATTTTGCGTTTTTTGCTTCCGGGGTCATTGATAGCAGCTAGGATATTATCCTTTAAATCAATAGCAAAAAGCTCCCTTAAATCGCAAAGGCAGAGCATATCAGAATCTAGATATAAGCATCTATCCACGCTTGGGTTGAGATAATTTTTGAGTTTTAATCGATAATAAGTCAAAAAATTGCTATGCGCTGCCCCAGAGATTGGAAAGTTAGCAAATTCTTTATCATCTATTATATGGATTAGAATTTGGCATGGATATATTTGATTAAGCTCGTTTTGAAGGGCTTTTAGTTTATTTTGAGTTTGGCTTGATATATTATCGCTAAGAATGTGAAAGATATAGCCTTCTTGCTCTTGCTCACTGTTTAAATCATCAAAATTAATAGCCTTATAACTGCTAAATGAGCTATCTTTTGGCGCTTCAAATCCACTATTTTGGCATATATCCTTAAAGCTTAAATTTATATTTGTATTTTTAATTATGCTATTTATAAGCACCGCTGTGTATTTGATATAATTTTCATCTGCGCTAAATACTATATGGAACATTTTAAGCCTTTTTTATGTATAATTGTGTCAAATTATAGCAAAATATGGTAATTTTAGAGATTTTGGAGATTGAGATTTTAAGGAGTATTTGTGAAAGGTATAATTCTAGCAGGTGGAAGTGGCACAAGGCTATATCCTAATACCATAACTCTTTGTAAGCAGCTTTTGCCGATTTATGATAAACCTATGATATATTATCCATTATCTGTATTAATGCTATCAGGGATTAAAGAGGTATTGATAATATCCACACCAAAAGATATAACTAGATTTCAAGAGCTTTTTGGGGATGGAAGTTGGCTTGGTATGAATATCGAATATTGCGTTCAAAACTCACCCGATGGCCTAGCTCAGGGGTTGATTTTGGCTGATGGTTTTGTAGGTAGTGATGATATGGCAATGATTTTAGGTGATAATGTATTTTATGGACAAGGCTTTACACCTATGCTTCATCAAGCCAAAAATGATGCCAAAAATGGATTTGCTACTATATTTACCTATCATATGAAAAATCCACAAGCATTTGGTGTAGTAGAAATGGAAGGAGATGGCAAGGTGCTAAGCTTAGAAGAGAAGCCATCAAATCCTAAGAGTAATTTTGTAGCTACTGGATTGTATTTTTACGATAATAGTGCTATAGATATCGCTAAATCTATAAAGCCAAGTGCTAGAGGTGAATTAGAGATAACTGATGTAAATATAGAGTATTTAAAACAAAATAGATTAAAAGCGCAAGGCTTGGGCAGGGGATTTGCGTGGCTAGATACTGGGACTCATGATAATTTGCTTGAAGCGGGGAATTTTGTCCAAACCATCGAGCTAAGACAAGGGTATAAGATCGCTTGTATAGAAGAGATAGCTTTTAATAATGAATGGATTGATGAGGAGATGCTTTTAAAACGAGCTAAGATACTAGATAAGAGCGGGTATGGAAGTTATTTAAGAGGATTATTAAAATGAGAAATATATTGATAACTGGTGGCGCTGGATTTATAGGTAGTAACTTTATAGAGTATTTTATGGATAAATATAGAGATTATAATATTATAAATTTAGATCTGCTTACATACGCAGGAAATTTGGATAATTTATCTAGCGTGGCAACAAATCCTAATTATACATTTATCAAAGGTGATATTTGTGATATAAATTTAGTTAAAAATATATTTAGAGATTATAATATTACAGATGTTATTCACTTTGCGGCTCAATCTCATGTGGATAACTCTATTAAAACTCCAGATATTTTTGTGAAAACTAATATAAATGGGACTTTTAACTTGCTTCATTGTGCTTATTTAAGCTGGTTTGATGCACCATTTACACCAAAAGAGAGTAAGAAAAATTGCATATTTCATCATATTAGTACTGATGAGGTTTTTGGCTCTTTGGGTGATAGTGGATATTTTACAGAGGATACGCCTTATGCGCCAAATTCGCCTTATAGTGCCTCTAAGGCTTCAAGCGATATGCTAGTTAGGAGCTATCACCATACTTATGGATTAAATACATTTATCACTAATTGCTCAAATAATTATGGACCTAAACAACACAACGAAAAGCTAATCCCAACTATAATACACAACGCCCTAGCAGGTAAAAATATCCCAATTTATGGCGATGGCAAAAATGTACGAGATTGGCTATATGTGTTAGATCATTGTAAGGGGATTGACGCTGTATTTCACTCTAAATTTTATGGAGAAACCTTCAATATAGGTGGAAATAGTGAAAAGACAAATTTAGAAGTAGTTGGTGAGATTTGCGCTATTTTGGATCGTATTTCTCCTAAGGCTGATGGAACTTCATATGCTAATCAAATTTCTTTTGTCACGGACCGTGCTGGACATGATAGGCGATATGCGATTGATTGTAGTAAAATAGCCGCAAAATTAGGATGGAATCCAAAAGAGAGTTTTGCAGACGGAATTCATAAGACTGTAGAGTGGTATTTAGGCAAGTAGAAATGCAATATAAATTAATTGATTTGAAATATTATGATGATAAAGATTTTGTATTGATTGTATTACAAAAATATCTGAATTATTCATATAAATTATTAATTTTTTTAAGTTATTGCTATTATAAGATAGATGGAGGGAGGGTGCGAGAATACCCTTTTAACAAAATAATGAACTATAAAATCTTAAATTTCAATGTCATAGGCGATGGGCGTGGTAAATTAGTAAGCTTAGAATCTTTAAAAATATCCCATTTGATATCAAAAGGGTATATTATATCTATGATACAAATACAGAGCCTAGGGGCTTTCACGCCCATACTAGACTTGAGCAAGTCGTGGTAGCACTAGCTGGAAGTTGTGAATTTGAGCTAGATGATGGGAAAAATAAAGAGATAATTAAGCTAAATTCGCCTAATATTGGTCTATATATCGGGGTAAATATGTGGCGGATTATGCGTAATTTCTATAATGATTGTAGGCTAATGGTTTTGGCTAGTGATTATTATCATGAGAGTGAGTATATAAGAGATTATAATGAGTTTTTAAAGGTAGCAAATGATTCATAAATTATCAGAAGTCCAAAGCCAAAATATTGGAAATAATACAAATATTTGGCAGTTTTGTGTGGTTTTGTCTAGAGCAGTAATAGGTGATAATTGTAATATTTGTTCGCATTGTTTTATTGAAAATGATGTAATAATTGGAAACAATGTAACAATAAAATGTGGTGTCCAAATTTGGGATGGAATAACAATAGAAGATAATGTATTTATCGGGCCTAATGTAACATTTTGTAATGATTTATATCCAGGCTCAAAGCAATACCCAACAGAATTTGCTAAAACTATTATCAAAAAAGGTGCATCTATCGGTGCTGGTGCTGTAATTTTGCCTGGTATAATTATAGGAGAAAACTCAATAATCGGGGCTGGAAGCGTGATAACTAAAGATGTTCCGCCAAATGCTAGAGTTATAAATAAAACTATAGATGATTACAAAAGATTGAGCTTAAATACCGGAATTGCTTCTGTAGGGGGGTATAAGTTAAACTATATTACTAATAAGCATCTATTATTTTTAAATTTTAATAAAACATTAAAGGTGGCATAGATGTTTTGCGGTGTTTTAAAAGGCAAGAATATTTTACTGAGACTTGTAGAAACTATTTTAACAAGTGAACATTATAATGAGTTTTTAGTGGAAAATGAAAAAAATACTTAAATAGATATTTATTTATCATAATAAAGAAAAGATTTTTAAATTTAAGGATAAATAAATTGAAATTTTGTATAGCAGGAAAAAATAATATAGCTGTTAATGCTTTGGATTATTTGATAAATGAGTTGCACTTTTGCAAGGAAAATATTTTTGTCGTTATTAATAAAACAGATAGCGGCGTTAATTTATGGCAAAAATCATTAAAAAAATATGCACTTGATAATAATATTAAAATTAAAACATTAGAAGATTGTTATGATATTAAAGATTTAATATTTCTTTCATTAGAGTTTGATAGGATCATAAAAATAGAATTTTTTAAAACTAAGAAAATGTATAATATTCATTTTTCATTGTTGCCTGCATATAAAGGAATGTATACATCTGCTTTGCCAATTATAAATGGCTAAAAATATTCTGGTGTAACATTACATAAAATAGACAATGGAATTGATACTGGAGATATTATCGATCAAATTAAATTTGAAATAGATTTAAATGATACCGCAAGAGATTTGTATTTAAAATATATAGAAAATTCTTTTATCCTTTTTAAAAAAAAATATAAAAAATATTCTTGAAGGCAATTTTATCTCAACATCACAACAAGCAATAGGTTCTTCTTATTATTCCAAAAAAGCCATTGATTATTCTAATCTTAAATTTGATTATAAAAAAACTTCTTTTGAAATATATAATCAATTAAGAGCTTTTATCTTTCCGTAATATCAGCTTCCGACAATAGATAATGAAGAAATATTTAAAGTAGAGTTAACAAATACAAAAGGAGATTTTTGTAATATAAAAAAAGAATCTTTTTATGAAATTACCGGTATTGATGGATATATAATAAAAGCTTTTATAAAAAGATAAAAACAGCATAATTATAACTAAAGCATTAAGATTTTTGATTATTGATGGTTTTAAGGTAAGAAAATAAGATTTTTAGAATTTTGCTTGAGTTTGTGCAATGAAATATTTATTAACTATACAATAGATATGCCAAATTAATTATTGATGGGGTATAGTTCGCTTTTTATGAGCTTGGATTTACACAAAGCCACTTTGATGTTAGAAAAGATAATGTCAAAGTTATAGCATTTCACAAGAGATTTGGTGCTATAATTAATGGCGAAGATGATGAAAATTATTATTTTAAATTTACTTTAGAAGATTATATAAAAATACGAAAAAATATGCTAAATTTTGTAGCGTATAGTTAAATTGAATTTATAAAAGGATAAGTGTCGTGGCTAAAATTTCTATATTGTGTCCTAGCTTTAATCACCAAAGATTTATCGCAGAACATATAAAAAGTGTATTAAATCAAAGTTTTAAAGATTTTGAGCTTGTAATTGTTGATGATTGCTCTACTGATGATAATGTAGCCCAAATAAGCCAATTTAACGACCCAAGGATTAAGCTAATTAGGCATGAGTTTAATAAAGGGATTAACGCTGCTTTAAACACAGCATTTGAAAATGCTAATGGCGAATATTTAATGTTTTTAGCTGGGGATGATTGTTTAGAGCCAAATGCCCTTGAAGTTATGATAAAAGAGCTAGAGAATTTAGATTATATCGTGTTTTATCCGGGCATAATGCGAACTGATATAAATGGCAAAAAAATAGAGCCTTTTAATGTAGAAATTAAAGATAGATATAAGATTTTAAATACTATATTTATGGAGCAAAATTGTCTATGGTCTCCTGGTATGTCAATGCGTAAAGATATATTTGCCAAATATCTATATCCGCTTGATACCTCTATGTGTTTGCATCAAGATACCCAAATGCATGTTAAGCTATTATTAAATATAGAGCCTAAATTTTTAGATGAGAATTTGATTTTATATAGATTTGATGATAATGTAGGTAATATTAGCAGATCATTTATAAGCCTTAGTAGAGATCGTATGGAGACTGAAATTTTGATGGATACATTTTTAAATATAGATGATGTAAATTTATTAAAAAAAATATTTGCCAAAGAGATTGATAAGACAAAATTAGAGCCTAAAATAGAGTATTTGGAGTTTTTTTAGGTAATATGGCGCTTTTAGCTTCTGAATGGTATCGTAAGGTTTGGGGATATCATACTATAATGCGATCTTATAATACTAAAGCCAAAGCTGAGGCCTTAAAAAAGAGTATAATTTTGAATTTAAAGATTATTTAAATTTAATAAAATTTATGTGCGAAAATAATGAGGTTATCAAATTTAGAAATAAATATAAAAAATACAAAAAATTATCAATCGCCTTAGGTGGTTTGAGTGTTGTTATCTTAGTATTTTTAATTATCGGAGTAATTTTATGATGCCATTTCTAGATTTAAAATCAATAAATTCCAAGTATAAAGATGAGATAAAAGCTAGGATTGATGGGGTATTAGATAGTGGTTGGTATCTACTAGGTGAGCAAAATAGGAAGTTTGAGAGCAATTTTGCTGCGTATTGTGGAGCTAGATATTGTATAGGTTGTGCTAATGGCCTAGATGCTTTAAGGCTCATTATCAAAGCTTATGGATTTGGCGAAGGCGATGAGATTATAGCTCCAGCAAATACATATATAGCCAGCATTTTAGCTATCACTGATAATGGATGTAGCCCAGTGCTAGTGGAGCCAGATTTGGATACATACAATATCAATCCAGATTTAATAGAGGCCAAAATAACTGATAAAACCAAAGCTATTTTGGTCGTTCATCTATATGGTCAAGCTGTAAAAATGGATAAAATTTGGGCTTTAGCTAAGAAATATAATCTCAAAATTATCGAAGACTCAGCCCAAGCTCATGGTGCGTATTATAATGACAAAAGAGTTGGGAGCTTAGGCGATGCGAGCGGATTTTCATTTTATCCAGGGAAAAATTTAGACGCATTAGGCGATGGTGGCGCTGTGACTACAAATGATGAAGAGTTAGCACAGAAAATTCGAGCATTAGCCAACTATGGTTCGCATAAAAAATATGAAAATATCTATCAAGGAGTAAATTCTAGATTAGATGAGATCCAAGCTGCTGTTTTGGATGTGAAATTAAAATATTTAGATAGCGATAACGCTAAACGCAAAGAGATAGCGCAATATTATTTACAAAATATTAAAAATCCATTAATTTCTTTACCGCAAACTTATAGCTAAAATTCGCATGTTTGGCATGTGTTTGTCGTGAGGGTTAAAGATAGAGCGAAATTCCAAAGCTATCTAAATGATAATGGAATTCAAACCATCATCCACTATCCGATCCCACCACACAAACAAGAGTGTTATAAAGAGCTAAATCACCTTAGCTTTAAAATAACTGAGCAAATTCATAGCGAGATTATTAGCATTCCAATTTCGCCTGTGATGAGCGATAGCCAAATACAAAAAGTTGTAGAAGTGGTGAATGAATTTAAATAGATTAAAAGGTATATAATGAATAATAGCGAAATTCAAAATTTAAAAGATGGTGTCCAATCTACTTCTTTTTATATATTAGATAAATTCAAAATATTTCAAATAGATAAATCGCTAATGGGGAGTTAACAATAGCTATAAACTATTAAAAATACCAATTTTCCAGACTAAATCTATACAAAATGGCATAAAAATTAGATTATTGCCATTTTTGCCTATACGGCTTAGTTTTAAATTAACAAAAAATACTTCCTATGATCTGTTAGATGAGCATTACAAGCAAACTCTTATGAAATTAAATTCACGCTTTAAAAATGGGCAAATGCATATATATGGCTATACTAAAATGGATAAATTAGCCGGTATTAAATGCAAAAATAAGACAAGAAAACAAATTTTATTATGTCCTCATCATATTATCAATACTAAAGAGTTAGATCTTTCTAATTTTTTAAAATATTCGGATTTCTTTTTAGAGCTACCAAAATTATATCCAGATGTTGATTTTATTTTTAGACCACATCCATTGTTAAAATATAATTTAACCAAGTATTGGGGAGAGAGCAAAACTAATAAATATTATGATCAAATAGCGGCTTACTCAAATGCTATATATGATAATAGCGAAGATTATTTGGAGACATTTGCTAATTCCGATGCAATGATACATGATTGTGGTTCTTTTACTGCGGAGTATCTATTTACTAATAAGCCATGTTGTTATATGTTAAAAAATGTTGATGATATCAAGAGAAAATTCTTACCTATGGGGCAGAAGTGTTTGGATAATTATTATAAAGCATTTAATAAAAATGATATTTTGAATTTTATTGATAATGTTGTGATTAAAGGTATAGATCCAATGAAAAACTAAAGAGATAAAGGAATTAAGATTAAATTATCCAAATGTAGCTCAAATTATTGTTGAGCATATAATAAAATAAGAGAGATTGTAGATGTTAAGATATAAAAATATAGCCACTATTATATAAAGTGAAATTTTAGTAAAATTTATATTAATAGGTAAAAATTAATGAAACGAATTATTACTTTTGGAACATTTGAAGGTTTTACAAAGAGCTGCGAATTTGGGTAGTGAGTTATTTGTTGGAGTACCATCTGATGCATTGAATTTTTCTAAAAAAATCGCTATCCTATATATTCTCAAATGGAAAAATAGAGATAATTAAATCTTTAAAATACGTAACTGAAGTATTTTTAGAAGAGTCATTGGAACCTAAAAGAGAATATTTACTAAAATATCAAGCTGATATTTTAGTAAATAGTATTTTTAATTTAAAATAATTTAAATTAAAAATACTATTTACACATAAGCTTGTATCTCCCACCCATCTAGTGCTGTTTGTAGCGTATCAATCGTAGTTTCTACCATTCCAGCCAAGCTAAAAAAGTAATACCCATGCTGGCGTACATATTCAAAAATTTTCTTATCACGTTCGCCTTTATTATTTTCAGGTTTTACCATTAGCGCCATAAATTCTAGCTCTTGATGAATACAAAAGTTATATGCGGTATACATATAGACATCATTAAAGACTTTATCACTCTGTAGTGTCGCCTTTAGTCGCTCGATTCTATCTTTTAACTCATAAAATTTAGCATATCGTGGCTCCTTGTTAGCGGCTAAATCTCTATCGGCACTCTCTACTAGCTTGCTAATTTTCTTAAATAGTTCAGTAATTAATGCTTGTCTATCCTTGCCAACTTTGATGAAATTTTCTATTATTGCTCTTTGTTCGCTTAGTTTTTGTTGGCTAAGTTTAGGCGAAATAGGCTCTGGTTTTATCAGCTCTTTTTTAACTCCAGCACCTATTAATTGGCTTACAAGCTCACCAAAAGGCATCTCAATAGCTCCTTTAATCCTAGAGCCGCCCTCAGTAGCATTATATACTTTTACATCTGTATAGGCATTTAAAGCATCAATCATCGCTTCAAAATAGTTTCTAAAAAGATCCCAGGTTTTAGTGGATTTTACCTGCGTTTTGCCGCCATAGCCTAGCACGGTTGTGATATTTGGTGTATACTCTTTAGAAGCGATAGTAGGTGAGGTCTCGCCAAATACCATTCCCCTAGCATGTGTGGTGCCATCGCTTGCCATTGCTAAATCCTGCCCGATAAATATGATTTGTTTACAGCCTAGTTCTATAGCCAAATCAAATGCAAAATGCGCTGTACTAGGACCTTTACACATATAGTTTTTACTATCCTCGCCTAGGGCGTACTCAAATTTAAGTGGCTTATGAGCAAAAACTGCATTTCTACCTTTTAAAAGTCCGATGGTATTTGGATGAATAAGTGAACTAGCTACAAAGGTTATACCATTATCAAATTCACTCGCTTTAGAATTAAAAAATTCACCACTTTCAACAATTCTCTCCATTGTAGTAACAAAATCTGGCTTAAGGTTATTAAGCTTTAATATCGGATATGAAGCATCAGCAGCGATAAGAATAGCATATGGCGCAACCTCTCTTAAAAGCTCAAGCTGCTTAGTTAGACTAGGTCCAGTAGAGACTATGATGGCGGTTTTATTGCGGTTAGTATTTAGATTTAAAACATCTTTTAGGCTATAATTGGCATAAAAATGCGGCATATTTGCTACGACATGCTTCATCCCTATAAGGGTATCTTCGGCTGAAGTTCCGGCTGATTTGATACCTAAAAGCTGGGTGTTTAGTAGGCTTTTATTTATAGCATTTGCGCTAGATTCATAATTTTTAGCATAGTAATCATTATAGATATGAAAGTCATAACTTCGAACATTATAAATAACATCTTTTGAGCCACAAATTATATGTAGATATGACTCATTTAAGTAGCTAGTACAAAGTGGCACAAAGCGATTCTCACGCATATCTTTGCTAAAATCATTTAGATGAAGTACTATAAAAAATATCTCAATCTCAGGCTCAAATACTATAATCTTTTTATGATTTTTATTTTCTAGTAGGGCTTTGTAGAAGTTGCCATTACCAAGACCATAGAAAAATAGCGATGGATAAAGAGAATACTCTTTTTTAAATTTGTTTAGCATATCGTTAGTATGAGATGCTGGTGAGCCGCTATAAAGTGGCTCTTTAGTGTGAGTGTTGATTATATTGATATCTAAGCTACTTTTACCAGCAAATACATCAAATTTACTATTGCTTTTTAAGTCATAAACTGCCTTTGCTAGGTTGAAATTTATCTGACAAAGGGCAATTATATTATTTATAAATAGTGTTGTTCCGCCATTTGCTCTTATATCTTTATCGATTGCTTGGTGAAACTCTTTAACTGCATTTGGGTCAACTTGGTGGTTGTAATTTTTATTAAATATATTATCCATTCCATCGCCTTATTAGATTGTGTTTGATTTTTAAGCTATCTAGCCATTTAGCTATTATGAAATTTTCAGCCTCATCAATGCTGCTAGGCTGAGTGTAATATCCTAAAATTGGTGGAACAATCCCAACGCCAATACTAGCAAGTTCGGCCATCTGGCGTAATGATATAGCATTTAATGGTGTTTCACGCACAGCTAGGACTAAATTTTTTCGCTCTTTTAGCATTACTGCAGCTGCTCTTAAAAGAAGATTATCGCTAATACCGCAGCTGATTTTAGCTAAAGTATTTATAGAACAAGGCGCAACTATCATAGCATCAAACATCGCTGAGCCGCTAGCTGGAGCTGCGCTAATATCATTTATATCATAAATTTGAATTTTGCTATCAATTTTTTGGCTTAAATTCTCTTTTTGCATAGATAGTGTAGCGTTTTGAGTTATAATTAGGTTAGTATCTACGCCTAGAGAATTTGCATTATTTGCTAGCTTGATTCCAAGGTGAGCGCCACTGGCTCCGCTGATTGCTACTATTAGCTTCACTCTATTATATGTCCTACGAATTTAGAGTAATTATCTATTATATCTTTACCTTTTCTAAAGCCTAGAGCGCACCCTTCAAAGGCAAAAAACATTCCAGCTTGATAGCTATCGCCGTTTTCATCTTTAGCAAAATCAGCAAATTCTTGATATAAGAATTTCCCATTTGCATATTCTCCGCCATTTTGTGCTGATATAGTGCCATCACTTTCTATTATAGAGATATTAGCGCCCTCTCTGGCTAAAAATGGCTTTTTGACCTGTTTTTTACCTTTTAATGGCTCAAAGCTTGATTCTAGAAGTAGCGGATGATTAGGATATAAATCCCATAAAATTTTCATAATTCCTTTACTTTGAAATAATAAAGTATAGGCTGGATTTAAGATTATAGCCTTTTGGTTTTTGATTATGTTTTTTATGATTAGTGCTAGGTCGCTCTCATCAATAGCAATCATCTCCCATGGAATTAGTTTAAACCAATACTCCCAGTTTTGCTCATTCCAAAATATCCCATTTTCATCATCAAAGCTCACTTCATCAACAAAGGCAAAATCACACTCAAATCCAGCATCTCTAGCAGCAGATTCTAGCAATCTTGTAGTATTTTCATCTTCAACACTTCCGGCTATAGAGCTAAAGAGAATTTTCCAACCCTCATAATACTCATCAAATGCGCTAGTATCTTCTTGAAGCGTTACAAGGCGTTTGAAATTCTCTACTAAAGCCTCATATACATCATTAAACTGAGCTGCTTCATCAAGATTGTTAAATTTAAGCATTGCCCATTGGATTATCGCTGTTTCAAAAAGACTCGTAGGCGTATCGGCGTTAAATTCAATTAATTTAATAGGCTTACCATCTATGCCACCAGCTAAATCAAATCTACCATAAATATGCCAATGAACATCATTTTCCCAGCTAGCTTTAATAGTATCAACTAGATTAAATGGAATCCCAAGCTCATGGAATAGATCATTATTAATAACATACTCAGCAGCCGCTACATACATATCATATAGCTCATTTGTCGCTTCATAAAAGGCCTCGGCTTCATCTTGGGTTATGCTTACTAGCTCATTAGATATATATCTGCTACCATCAAGATCGGTATGCCAGCCAAATCCGATACTCTCTAAATATCCATTATCAAGTGGTTTAATTTTTTTAAGCTTCACTTTTGTCCTTTTAATAGATTGATTTTAAATGCTTATTATATTTTAATAAATTAAATTTGAGCTATATTTTATAAATGATTTTACTATAGTTTTTTATCATTGTAAGGAGCTTGAAAAGTGTGGTAATTTGTAGCAACAATCAAATATTTTACTTATTTTTATATTAAATCTAAATTTTATATAAATTTTACTGAATTTAGATAATAATATTTAATTTTGCTAAATTTAGGCTCTCTTTTTTATCTCAAGTCTCTCAAAGTCAAACTCATCAGGGTGATTTATAGCATAATTAAACTTATTTCTATCAATTTTTTTATCCCAGATTCCTACGATTAGACAAGCGACTGCGTTGCCACAGAGATTTCCCACCGCACGCATCTCACTCATAAATTTATCAACCCCAAGTAGCACCGTCACAGTCACCACAGGTATGACATCATGCATAGAACCAAGCGTCCCGGCTAACACCACAAATCCAGATCCCGTTACGCCCACAGCGCCTTTACTAGTAACCATCAAAATTAGTAAAATACTAAGCAAATGTGAAAAACTAAGCTCTATATCAAAAGCTTGAGCCAAAAATATAACGCAAGATGATAGATAAATATTTGTACAATCTAGGTTAAAAGAGTAGCCAAAAGGGGTGATTACGCCGACGCAGCCTTTGTGAATTCCGGCACTTTCTAGCTTTTTCATAAGTGGAGCTAAGGCGACTTCGCTTGAGCTAGTAGCGAAGACAACTAGCACTTCTTTTGCGATAAAGCGCATAAATTTAAATATATTTACCTTAGCTAAGTAGCAAATCACGCCAAGCACAACAAAGATAAATATCAAACACGATACTAGCATAGTCCCAAGCAGACTTAGCATACCAATGAGACTCTCAATCCCAAATTTACCGATGAGATAGGCCATCGCACAATACGCCGCTAAAGGGCTAAGCCACATAAAAATACTAAGGATTTTTAGCACCCAGTGTTGGGCTTTTTCAATAGGTTTTATGAAAAAATCTTTAATTTTCTTTGGTGCGAAGCTTAACGCAATTGCTGAAATTAAAGCCATGAAAAGCACTTGAAGTGTATTAGCTTTGATAAATGGGGTGATAACGATACTTAGGGCTAAAAGGGCGTTTTTAAACACACCTAAAACAAAGCCAAATCCGCTAAGCGTACTTAAATCATCATAGGCAAAAAGCGGAGTTTTTGGCACTGCGTTTGCTAGTATCGACCAGATCGAGCCTACATCTTTTGAGACCCCAGAGAATTTCTCTACGCTACTAGGATCAAAGGAGTTAGCATCTAAATGCATTCCTACGCCAGGCTCTAATAATAGCGAACCTAAAATACCAACAGCCAAAGCCACCGTGCTAACTACTTCAAAGTATATAAAGCCCTTTAAACCTATACTTCCAAGGTCTTTCAAGCTCTCTAAACCCACAATGCCAGCAATAATAGTAAGAAAGATAATGGGCCCTACCATCCACTTTAAAATCATGATAAAATAGTCAATTCCAAATTTACTATCAATGCCAATTTGCGGAAAAAAATAACCTACGAAAATACCAAGCACTATTGCTAAAACAACCCAAAATGCAAGATTTTTAAACACTCCAAGCATACTAAAACCTTAAAAAATAGAGAATTCTAGCACAATAAAACTTAAATTTAGCAAGAAATCAAGGTGAATTTCAGATATAACTATATCATCGTAAAAATCAATATCGCATTACAAATCAAAATAATTTATTATCTATTCTTTAAAGCCATAGGCCAATCTCTGTGGTATAATCTGAAATTTCATATGAAATCACCAAAAAATGAGTTTAATAGCAATATTATAAATATTTTTTAGCTAATTTTATAAAAATAAATTTAAATTTAACAACCGCTAAACAATTTAGATTTATAATATTCCCTTATTATTTTAAGGAGAAATTATGAAAAAATTAGCCCTAGTCTGTCTGTGTGCTTATGCGCTCAATGCTACTTCGTTTAATGCACCTATGAGTGAGTATATAACAGAGTTAAAATCCGAGGCTCTAAAGCTAGATCCAAATTTCAAAGATTTTGATGCTTTAAGGGGTGAGAAAATCTTCACAACCAAGCATATAGGCAAAAATTCTCAAGAGCTTTCTTGCCAAAGTTGCCATGGTAACGACCTCAAAAAAGAAGCTACCAATATATTTACTAACAAAATTATCCCACCGCTCTCACCAAGTGTGAATCCATCTAGGCTAAGCGATGTTAAAGAGGTGAAAAAATGGCTAAAAAGAAATTTCAAAGATGTCTATTTAAGAGAGGGAACCGCCATAGAAAAGGGCGATGTCTTATACTATCTAATCAAACAATAAAGGATAAAAAATGAGATTTTTACTATTTGTATTTATAGCGATTTTAAGCTTAGAAGCAAAGGGGCCAGATGTAAGGCCGGTTAATAATGAGCTATATAAAAAAGAGTGTGCCACCTGTCATTACGGCTATCAGCCTGGACTTTTACCGACCCAGTCGTGGGAGTTTATAATGCAAAATTTAGAAAACCACTATGGGAGCGATGCGAGCATTGATGATGAAACGAACAAAAGCATTCTTAGCTATCTTTTGGCAAATGCTAGCCAAAATGCGATGAACTATAAAAGAAGTGCGAAAATCACAAATTCCCTAGAAAACGGCGTTTTATACAAGTCAATAACTGAAATTCCATATCATATCAAAAAGCATAGAAAGATAGAAAAATGGATGATAACGCAAAAAGAGGTCAAAACTCTATCTAACTGCACAGCCTGTCACAAAAAAGCCGATCAAGGTATTTATGGTGATGATAGCGTGAATATACCAAATTATGGGGTTTGGCGTGATTAAAAGCTATATTTGGAGTTTTGCGGCGAGATTTTCTCATCTTGCCTTGATACTTAGCTTTGCTCTTGCTTATGTGTTTAGCGAATTTGATGATTTGGTGTATTTTCACGCTGCTTTTGGTGTGATATTTGGTATGGCGATCGTATTTAGGATAGTTTGGGGATTTGTAGGGACAAAATACTCTAAATTTAGCGATTTTAAATTCCAAGGATTAATTAGCTATTTTGGCTCATTTTTGGGTAAAAAAGAGAGATTTATCGGTCATAATCCCGCTTCAAGTATAGCAATTATCATTATATTGGCCCTTGGATTTGTCTGTGTGCTCTCTGGATTGGTGCTTTATGGCGTGGATAAAAATAGCGGGATTTTCGCTTTTTTATACGATAGTTATGCGAAATTTGAATTTACAAAATCCATCCACGAATTATCAGCAAATACCCTTTTGTTTGTAGCGATTATTCATATTTGTGGGGCTTTGATAGATAAGTTTATACACAAAAATGATTCTGTAAATTCCATGATAACAGGCTATAAGCTCACTCAAAATGATGAGAGTATAAGGGCAAATTTAGCTCAAAAAATATTTTGTTTTGTCTGGATTTTAGCTATTATCGCAATATTTTTATATATCTTTAATAAAGATAATTTTATCTTAAAATCTCACGCTTTAAAGGTAGATTATAGCGCACAAAATGCCATATTTGCCAAAGAGTGCGGTAGCTGCCATATGATATATGCACCATTTTTGTTACCTAAAAAATCATGGGAGATTATGATGGCAAATTTAGAAGATCACTTTGGTGATGATGCTAGTGTAGATGAAGAGACAAACAAAGAGATATTAAATTTCCTAAGATCCAATTCGGCTGAACAAAAAGGCAATAAAACAGCATTTAATATACTAAAATATGCTCAAAACGACCAAAATATCGCCATCACTCAAAATCCATATTGGATAAAAAAGCATAGAAAAATAGATGAAAAAATCTTTTCAAAGAGCGATATCAAATCCAAAGCAAATTGCGCAGCTTGTCATAAGGGGATCGAAAATGGGATAATTAGTGTGATTGAGTATGAAAAGATAAGATAATTTTTTGATTTAATTTAATGCTATAAATCGCCGTTTTGTTCATCTGATAGTGATAAATTTAGAAAATAGATTTTAAACTATTCAACACTTTGGGCTATTTTTTCCATTTTGGCTAGTAGTTTTGAGCGTTCATTATCATCTAAATTTCCATATAAAAGCTGATTCATAGCTTGCATAAAATCAAATGTAGCAAATAATTTAGCATCGTTATTTGCTTCTTTGGTGGCATTTGAGATAGCGGAGCTGGTATCGCTAGACCCATTTTTTATCCCTTCTAAATTTTGTAAAATTTCATCAAATTTGCCACTTTCATCAAATTTGGCTTGATTTGTGGCTATTTTTATTAATTTTGTGGTTAGCTCATTGCCTATTGTCATATTCTAGCCTTGTATTGTGAATTTGCACAAGCAAATTTTAGACCAAATTTCACCATTAATTAGCTTGACTAAGAAGTAAAACAAATTTATTTTTACACTTATTAGAGTTTTGAAAGGTTGTTAAGTCAGTGCGTACTCAAAATTTTCGCCGTCGTTTCATCTATAAGATAAAACGCCTATTGTGAAAATTTTGTCGCAAAGCTGGGCTTAGCTCAGCTGCGAAGTAAGAAATATGGGTCACCCACTTAAGGAAACCACCCTAAAGGGGTCGCATTCGCTGGTTTTGTGCATGTGGGGCTTTGCTATAAAATTAAAAATTATATCTAGCCTCAAATCTTAAATGTTTATAATCTCCTGGATCTGAGTCTCTATTAATATATGAATACCAAGCTTTAAAATTTAGCTTTTTGCTATATTTATAATCCACTCTAGCTACGGTTTCATACTTATTGGTAGTTGAGTTGTTTAGTTTGTGTGTTACTTCGCCAGATACATAATCAGCACCTACTCTTACTTTGTTAGCAAATGTATAGCCAGCTTTTAAAAACCAATGTTTACCTTCGCCAGTTATGAAAGAGTATTCTAGTATATCTTCACCAGCGTCTATAAAACTACCTTGGTCTTCAAATGAGATTAACGACACTTTATCTGTATCAAACCATACATAACCAGCATTCGCATCAAAGCCAAAAGCTTTAGCGCCAGCTTCTATAGCTGCAAATTTAGCATCATCTAAAGGCACCCCTTTTAAACCAAAATTTTCTGCCCACATACTTGAAGTGGCATATTGAGCTTGCAAGCTTAGGTCTATATCAGCTATATTTGTTCCTATTAGTAAATCAGTAGCATATAGTTGAGCTACGCTATCAATAGCGGCATACCATAGTTGGAAGCTAACTAGATCATATGAGCCAATAGCAGCTACACTATAGAGATTTCTATCGGTTACATATTCTGGTTGCTTGTAGTTTTTCTTGCCGATTAAAAAATAATTTGTTAGAATATCACTATCATTTTGAAGGTTATCAAATGCCATACCAGTTAAAGTAAGCCCGTTAATATCGTTATTAAGCACTTTAATACCAGTACCTACCATATCATCAGTAAAGAATGTGCCTAGCACTTGGCGACCAGCTGTGATAGTAGTGTTGCCAGCTTTGTATCCTAGATAGAATTGGCGAACATTGAATGTTTGACCATAATTATCATAGCTAAAGCCTGTATCCTTTGTCCCTACCTGGGTAGCAGCGTTATAATTTTGGCCAGAGTTATCACCGCTATCATATCTAAAGCCGATAACGCCAAAGAAGTTATCATCTAAAGCAGATTGAACATTTATTTCAGATGTAAATCTATGCCTATTAATATCAAGAATATCATATTCACTATCATAGATATCATACCTATATCTTGAATACCCTGATATATCTATATTTTTAATAGTCTCTTCAAGCGTCTTAGCGTTTGATACGCTTGAGATGGTAGCTACGCTTATAATAGCAAATAAGCTTAGTTTGACTAATTTCATTTTTATCTCCATATTTAAATATAAATTTATAAATTGTAACAATTTATCATTTAATATTTACTAAAAATTTGATAAATTATTATCTATTATTTACCAAAATTTAGCAATCTTTATAAGTGATTAGCTTAAATCAATAGCGGCAAAATCACTAAATTTCTTTGCTTATTAGCGGTAAATTTGGGCTATATTAAACGCTTTTTGCGATTTTTTCCATTTTGGCTAGTAGTTTTGACCGTTCATTATCATCTAAATTTCCATATAATAGCTGATTCATCGCCTGCATAAAATCAAATGTAGCAAAGAGTTTGGCATCATTATTTGCCTCTTTGGTGGCATTTGAGATGGCTGAGTTTATATCGCTAGAGTTGTTTTTTATCCCTTCTAAATTTTGTAAAATTTCATCAAATTTGCCACTTTCATCAAATTTGGCTTGATTTGTGGCTATTTTTATTAATTTTGTGGTTAGCTCATTGTCTATTGTCATATTTTAGCCTTGTATTGTGAATTTGCACAACACAAGTAAATTTTAGACCAAAATATCAACCGCCAGTGGCTTGGGTTGAGCCACTTCCGCTTCCACCACCAAAAAATCCGCTTCTAGCGTTGCTACCGGCTTTTGTAGCAGAAGTTGCGGTGGAGGCTTTGTTAAAGCTATTTACACTTCTGTTGTATGTGCTTGGGTTGCTGTATGCGCCTTGGCGTGAGTTTTGGTAGGCTGGGTTATTAAAGAGTTTTGAGCCGATCCAACTACCTATGATCGCACCTGCTGCGCTAGCTAGGATCGCTTCGCCTAGACCTAAGCCACCATTTCCGCTACTTAAATTTGAGTTTGTCAGACCGCTTGTGCCGGCGTCTATTTTGGCGTTTTCTTCTTGAAAAAGTTTGTCTATTTCAGCTTGGCTTAATAATCTTTCACTCATTACGCCATTGGCATCGCTCTCACGCAAAAATACTCTTGTATCATTGCTTGGGAATTCATCTGCTATTTTATAGCTTCCATCGCTTGTTTTTTCTATAAATACGGTTGCGCCTTGTTTTTGGATAGTTTGGGCTGTGTTTGTGCTATCAGACTCGCCACATCCTGCTAAACCAAATGCTATTATAGCGCCCACACCGCTAGCTATGCTTATATCTTTTAATCTTTTGATATGCTTCATCTTTACCCTTTAAATTAAAGTGAAATTATAAAAATATAGATTAAATTCAAATTTAACTTATCCCATATTTTAGTTTATACTCGCCAAATTCATTTTTAGCAAATATATCTTTGTTATAGTGTTTTTCTATAATTTGCCAAAATTTGGATTTGCTAATGCCTATAAAATTACAAAAATCCTCCACGCATCTAGGGTCTAGCGCGTGGTCTCTCTCTTTGACTAGCTTTATTGCTTTATCTCTACTCATCAGTCCATATCTAACCAACCTAGCAGCGTAGTCAGTAGCCATGGCGTGGCCAAATTTAGGATATTTCATCCAAGCATGGACGATATATGCTACGCTATCTACTTGATCGAAATCTTCTACAGTGTGAGCTCTATCCCATTCGCTCTTTAAATCGCTAAAGCCTCTGCTTTTAGCAAAGATATAATTAGAGTATGAATTCCACTTGATAAAATAGCTTAAATATATAGGCTCAAGGCTATCTATATCCAAATTTGAGCTATTTGGGTCATAGAATAGCTGTAGATCTTTAAGGTCTATATCTACGCCACTTAAATCAATATCGCTTGCTACGCCATTTAAAAATATATCTTTAGCGCTTGGAGTCTCTACTGCGTCGCTACCACCATACTCGTAGCTAACATTTTCGCCATATACCAAAAGCGGAGTATTAAATTTCGCCGCCATAGCAAATGGATAACTATATATAAGGCGATCTATATACCATGTTGGTTTGCCGTATTTTTCAAATGTGTAGAGCATTAGGGCTTTTTGGGTTTTGATATTTGGTTTTAAAGATATTATATGACAACCAAATTCTTCGCTTAAATTTCTTAAATTACTCTTACCAGCTTTTGTCATTGTGAAGTTATCCTCAACGCTAAAAAGCACCGGATTCATCCCTAAAACCTCTTTCATGATATGGACTTGAAAGTGGCTATCCTTACCGCCACTTACGGCGATGGCGCAGTCATAGTCATTTTTGCCATTTCGGCCTCTGTGCTTATCGCATAAAGCCTCAAGCTCTTTAAATCTAGATTTGTAATCGATATTTTTCTTATTTTCGTGATTTATACACGCACTACATTTAACTCTTCCATCATCTAAGGTAGTAAATTTAATCCCCGGTCTGCTATCAGGCATAACGCAAAAATCACAATATCGCATTACCCCCCCCCCTAAAATCTCCATTCATCTATATATCCTTTTTAAATTATTTAAATTTGAAGTTGCGTTTAAAAGCAACATATCAGCTATAACTAGCCTTGCCATTGCTGTAGCTACCACGCTCCCACGCACTCCAATACAAGGATCGTGTCTGCCACGCAGCTGGCATATCGTCTCATCGCCATTTAAATTTAGAGTTGGTTGAGCCTTAAAAATACTCGGCGTTGGCTTAAAATAGCTCTTAATCACAATATCGCTTCCATTGCTAATACCGCCTAAAATCCCGCCACAATGATTGGTTATAAAGCCGCTTTTATCCATGTAATCATTATTTTGACTTCCAAGCATATTAGCCACGTTTATCCCATCTCCTATCTCTACACCCTTTACTCCATTTATCCCCATCATAGCACTAGCTAAAGCAGCATCAAGCTTATTATATAGCACTTCGCCTAGTCCAGCAGGGGCGTTTTTGATGATAGTTAAAACACTAGCCCCAAGGCTATCATTTGAATTTTTGGTATTTAATATTAGCTCTTTAGCACTCTCTTCTGTGGCTTCATCAGCCCAAAAAATCTCACTAGAATTCGCAAATTCAAAGTCGATTTTATCAGCTTTTATATCGCCAATTTGCCTTACGCAACTTTGGATATCTATATCAAATTCTCTTAAAAGCAATCCCGCAAACGCCCCGCCAGCAACCCTTGCTACACTCTCTCTAGCGCTACTTCTGCCACCACCCCTATGATCTCTAATCCCAAATTTAGCAAAATATGTATAATCAGCATGCCCTGGGCGAAATAGATCTTTGATATTATCATAATCTTTGGAGTGTTGAGAGGTATTAGCCACTATAAAGCCAATAGGGCAACCGGTGGTAAAACCATCATAAATTCCGCTTAAAATCTCTATCTTATCACTCTCTTTTCTTGAAGTGGCGTATTTGCCACCGGGGCGACGCCTATCAAGCTCACTTTGGATAAAGCTCATATCGACTTTAATACCAGCTGGAATTCCATCTATAACCCCACCTATAGCTACGCCGTGACTTTCGCCAAATGTGCTTAATCTAAATTTAGTCCCAAATGTATTCAATAGCTATCCTTTCATTGAATTTAGTATCTCTAAAGCCTTTAAAGCGCAAGCCTGCTCGGCTGATTTTTTGCTATTTCCTATGGCTCTTGCGATCTCTTTGCCCTCTAATATCACCGCCATTTCAAAGCTCTTTTTATGATCTGGCCCACTTGAGCTTATTAGCTCATATTTTGGTGCTAAGCCTATCTTGGCTTGAGTGAGCTCTTGAAGAGTTGTTTTGTAATCTTTAGTTAGATTTAAGCTGATATCGGGGAAATTTGCTTCTAATAAAGCTATAAATATGCTCTTCACTTTTTCTAATCCACTCTCTAAATATATAGCCCCCATCAAGGCTTCTAAAGCATCGCTTATTAGGCTTTGTTTCTCTCTGCCGCCGTTATTTTCTTCGGCGGTTGAAAGATACAAAAACTCGCCAAGTCTTAGCTCTTTGGCTATCTTAGCAAGGCTATCTTCATTGACTAGTGAGGCTCTTAATTTACTTAGGTCGCCTTCGCTTTTACCTTTAAATTTGTGATATAGATACTCACCTACTATCAAATCCAACACCGCATCACCTAAAAACTCAAGCCGTTCGTTATTAATAGAGCTTTTGATGCTTTTGTGAGTTATGGCCTCTTTTAACAAATTTATATTTTTAAATTTATATTTTAAAAGCTTTTGAATCTCTCTTAGTTTATCCATAATAATCCTTTTTAATCCTTTGTAAGCTTCATCGCTGCATCTTTGGCTAGTTTGTCACATAACTCATTTTGTGGATGGCCGGCGTGGGCTTTGATCCAGTGGGCTTTGACTTTGTGAATTTGAGTTAATCTATCTATCTCTTGCCAAAGTTCTATATTTTTAACATTTTTAAAGCTCTTCTTTTTCCATCCATCTAGCCAAGAGTTAATCCCATTTGCAGCGTAACTACTATCGGTGTAGAGATTGACAATACAAGGCTCTTTTAGGGCTTTTAAGCCATTAATGATGGCCAAAAGCTCCATTTGGTTATTTGTAGTATCTCTTATGGCTCCGCTATCATTTTTGGTATATTTTTCATATTCTAAGATATAGGCCCAGCCGCCATTTCCAGGATTATTTAAGCAACTACCATCGCTAAAAAGAGATACTATTTTCATCGCTCTCCTTTATAACATTTGGGATAATAGCACAACTTCCTAGTCTAGCGCAGTGATTACACCGATAAAAAAATAGCGGATATGAGCCTTTACACTCCTTACAGATATAGTTAAAACTTAAAGTAGCATTAAGGTTATTATCCCTAGCGACCTTTAAAAGATTTAGATTAAAATCAGTGATTTGAGCGTTATTTAACCCCTTAGCGCTATAAAGTTCTTTATACTCATCACCATCTAAAACCACATCATTAAGATACAAAATATCTAGGCAGTGAGCTAAATCTGGCTTTATATTTATTAAATTTACATCCTTGCCATTTATGATAAAAAGCTCTAAAATCATACGACTAACTAGCTTAAAATCATTAGCAAATTTAGCCATTTTAGCAACTTTTTGTTCAAATTCCATTTGGCTATTTTTAAGCTTTAGCGCCTTTGTATAGGCAATCTCTTGGGCGACATCTACGCCTTGTTCTTGTAATGCATCAAGCACTTCTAGGCTCTTATCGTGCAATCTAAGCTTTTCAAATCCAAGCCCAAGGTGGCTAAGCGCATCAATATTTTTAGGACTAATCTTAATAGCTTCTAAAAATACTTCTATAGAGCGCTGCATAAATCCAGCTTTTAAATAGGCCTTGCCTAAATTTAAAAATATTAACTCTTTTTGAGATTTTGTGATTGCTTTTTGAAGGGCGATTAGATAAATGGCTATAGCTTTATTAAACTCTCCGCTTCTAGCAAAAATTCCAGCAAGTGCATTAAGTGAGCCTGAATCAATATCAAGGCGAATTAGCATATTTTGATATTTTTGGTCTAGATTGCTTTGAGATTGAAATTTATTGACAAATTTATCTATGCTATTTTTTTGATCTTTAAGCGAAAAAACTCCCCAAAAATAGCTAAAAATAGCTACCAAAAGAAGCACGCTAAAAAGCACAATAAGTCCAAAAATAGGATCTCTATACTCAATGAAAAAAAAGTCCAAACCAAACTACCTTGCTAAATTTAATGGCGATTATAGCTAAATCAATGTATAATCTCGCTTATGATATCTAAAAATAGTATAGAAAATTTAAAAAATATAGTTGATATTGCTGATGTTGTAGGCAGTTATATACCGCTTAAAAAATCTGGTGCAAATTTTGTATGTGTCTGTCCATTTCATAATGACAAGCATCCATCAATGTCTATAAGTCCTAGCAAAGGGATATATCACTGTTTTTCTTGTAAGGCCGGTGGTGATGCGATTAAGTTTGTAATGGAGTATGAAAAATTAGGATATGTTGAAGCTATTGAAAAATTAGCAAGCATATATAATGTCGCATTAGAATATACAAGCAGCAAAAATGAATCAAAGATAGATAAGAAAATTTTAGAGAATTTAAATTTACACTATAAAACACTTTTATACAAAAATCCTGAAGCTCTAAACTATCTAAAAAGTCGCTCCATCACTGATTCTATCATAGAAAAATGGGAGCTTGGCTGGGCGGCATCTTCGCAAAATACACTAAATTTACTTCAAAATGAAAATATCGAGCCAAAAGAGGCCTTAGAAGTTGGTGCTATAAAAGAGAATGAAAATGGATATTATGCTAGTTTTATCAATCGCATAACATTTCCTATATATAATCATCTTGGGAGTTTAGTAGGCTTTGGCGGTCGCACCATTAGCGATAATCCGGCCAAATATATCAATAGCCCACAAAGCCAAATTTTTGATAAATCTAAGATATTTTACGGATATGACAAGGCTAAAAGCGAGATATATAGATCTCAATCAATGGTGATTTGCGAAGGCTATATGGATTGCATTATGCTACATGCTGCTGGAATAAATAATGCCGTAGCAGTTTTAGGTACAGCCCTTACTCAAAAGCATATACCTTTAATACAGCGTGGAGATATCAAAGTAACTCTAAGTTTTGATAGTGATAGTGCTGGAATTAATGCAGCCTTTAAGAGTGCAAGGCTACTTATGGAGCATCAAATAGATGGTAAGGTAGTATTAATTAGTGGTGGCAAGGATCCAGCCGAACTAGTAGCAAGTGGTAAGGAGATGGAGCTAAGAGATATGCTAAGTAGTGGTGTGGAGCTTGGTGAGTTTTATATAACTCAACTTGTAAAAAATTTAAATCCCAAAACCCCAATAGAGATAGCAAAATCACTAAAAGTTATTCAAGAGTTTAGCTTTGGTTTAAATCCAATTGTAGCTGATGCGTATGTGCCTTTAGTATCTACACTTTTAAGGATCGATCCGGGCTCATTTAGACTAAGTAAGACTACAAAAAGAAGAGATAATTCAAATTTGGCAAAAACTCAAACAAATACTCAAATTCAAAATCTTCCAGTTATAGAAAAAAAGGATATCGCAGAGCTATCAATTTTAAAAAATATGCTTAAAAATCCTGAGTATTGTCAGATTGTAGAGCAGTATTATGGGGTTGAAATTTTTAAAGATAAGGCTACATATAGAGCAGTTATAGGTTCGCAAAGCCAAAATAATGAGCATATAAGAGAGCTAGAGTTAAGCCAAAATTTAGAAGAGTATAAGAGTGTAAATGAGCTTCATAATGCTATTAGGCCACTTGCTATTAGGTATTATGAAGGGCTTTTAAAGGGTGGCGGGCTTAGTATCGAAGAGATTATCGAGTGTAAAAAAAGAATATCAATATTAAAAGGAAAAAGATGAAAAGAAAGTGTTTAGCGCTATTTAGCGGTGGCCTTGATAGTATGCTAGCTATAAAATTAATTACAATGCAAGGTATTGAGGTTCATGCTTTGAATATAGATATAGGATTTGGCTCAGATCCGGTTAAAAATGAGATATTAGCTAGACGCGCAGCTATGGCTGGAGCTAGTTTTGAGAGTGTAAATGTGCGTAGCAAATATCTCCAAGATGTGCTATTTAATCCTAAATTTGGATATGGGAAGCAGTTTAATCCATGTATTGATTGTCATGGATTTATGTTTAGAACGGCTGTTTCTATGCTTGATGATTATAACGCTAGTTTTGTAATTAGTGGAGAAGTCGTAGGCCAAAGACCGATGAGTCAGCGAAATGATGCGATGGTACATGTCAAAAATCTAGCCGATGATAAAGATGATATAGTGCTTAGACCATTATGCGCTAAGCTTTTAAAGCCGACAATGCCAGAGCGTGAAGGCTGGGTAGATAGAGAAAAATTGCTAGGATTAAATGGTCGTGGTAGAAACGCTCAGCTAAATTTGGCTAAAGAGTTTGGATTTGATGAGTTTGAAAGCCCTGGTGGAGGCTGTCCATATACGATGGAGGGCTTTAGTAATAGAATTAGGGATTTTATCAAATTTGATAATAATATGAGTGAAGATGACCTTCAAAGCCTAAGATATGGTAGGCATTTAAGGCTACCAGATGGCGCTAAAATGATAATTGGCAGGGATCAAAATGATAATAATAAGCTTGAAGCTTTAAAGCTTGAAAAGATGGATAGTATAAATTATGATGGAATTATAGGAGCGCATAGTTTTATAGATAAAAATGCAAGTGATTTAGATAGAGCTTTGGCTGCAAAATTAGCAATTAGTTATTGCAAAAGCGAACCAAATGTAGTGTATAAAGCCAAAATAGGTGATAAGATTATAGAAGCTACAAAATGCGACAAGAGTGAAGCTGCAAAATATTTTATCTAGGTTATTTGAGTGGCAAAATTCCAAAAAGTCTATATAGAGATAAGCGATATTTGCGGATGTGAGTGTAGCTTTTGTCCATCTGTAAATTTAGCTAAATTTGGCTCTATGGATTTGGGGCTTTATGAGCGGATTTTGTCACAGATAAGGGGCAAGACAAGGGCTATTTGCCTTCATCTTTTAGGCGATCCATTAGCGAATTTAAATCTAAATCAATATCTAAGCTTAGCTTATGATAATGGCTTTAAAATAGATCTAGTTACAACGGGCAAATACCTTAAAAAGCATGATTTTAGCG
The DNA here is from genome assembly GCF_002138755.1 of Campylobacter sp. P0109. Taxonomy (NCBI): domain Bacteria; kingdom Pseudomonadati; phylum Campylobacterota; class Epsilonproteobacteria; order Campylobacterales; family Campylobacteraceae; genus Campylobacter; species Campylobacter sp. P0109. The sequence goes on along the minus strand of NZ_MJKK01000003.1, from coordinate 153,166 downwards.
CACTTAGCAAGGCTCATCAAATTTCATTTTCTCTAAGTGCCTTTGTGGATAAAAATGCTAAATTTAGCGAAAATTATATAGATGATTTACTAGCTTTTTGCAAATTTACTCAAGAGATAAAAAGTGAAATTTTTATCAATTTTAGAATCCAAAAACATATGATAAATGAGCCTAAATTTGAGATGATTAAGGCTAAATTTGAGCAGTTTTTTGGGGTGAAAATTGGTTGTAATGAGAGTAGAGTTCGCCTAGCTTATAAGATATTTTTGGTTTTTAAAGAGTATTTTGAGTGGAGAGAGCCAAACTCACAAAATCCAAGTAAATATTGCCACGGCCTAATCTCGCAAATCGGCATTAAAAGTAGCGGAATCGTGGTGCCTTGTTGCGTAGATGCTAGCGCTAGGATAAACTTAGGCAATATCGGCCAAAATAGCCTAAATGAGATAGTAAATTCCCCCAAAGCTAAGGCTATAATAGATGGATTTAAACAGGGAAAAGCGATAGAAAATCTATGCCAAAAATGCGAGTATAAAGCGACTTTGGACTAAATATCGCTTATTGTTTTGAAATTTTCAAATCCTAGCAAACTTATCCTTACTCAAGATAAAATTCAAATTATTTAAGCAAATAAAATTTAACTTTTTAAATTAATTTTAAGCCAGAGAGTCTTAAATTTCAGCTCCTAACCTTTTTAAACCTAGCAAATTTAATCTATAAAATCTCTATAAATTCGCTAAAATTCTCTAAAAATTCGCCTTTATATGTGCTTTATAGTTACTAATATACTCATCAATCTTTGGATTTTTAACTACATCATTACAGATGAAACTAGGCAGCGCCTTCATCCCGCAAAACTCCATTGCCTTATGCATAGCAAAGGTTACGCCATCGCACCCACGCCCTTCAAAAAACTCATTTTTGTCGTTAAAGGCCGTAATTGGCGCATTCCAAGTGGTGCTTATCATGTATTTTTTATTTATAGCAAGTCCGCCTGTACCATATCCATGCTCAGGGTCGCTTGCGTGCCTGCCATCGCTTTTTATCAGGCTTGCTGCTGCTGCCATAAAAACTTCATCAAGGTATTTTTTTACTATCCAAGGCTCACTCATCCACCAGCCAGGATATTGCCAGATTATCACGTCACTTTCTAGCACTTTTTTTACCTCAGTTTCTATGTCGTAGCCATCATCTATTCTTGTGCGTAGAACTTCGCATCCTTTGGCTTTTAGCTCTTCGCTTGCTACATCACAAAGCAAGGTATTTAGCTTGCCACCGCTACTACCAAAATTTTTGCCACCATCTAAAATTAATACTTTCATTTTTGCTCCTTTAATTTTGTGATTTTGGCGATATTTTAAAACATTTTCCAAAACAACTATTAAATTCACTCAAATATGAGTTAAGAAATTTGGCAAATTTATAACAAATTTTAAAATTTCTTATAAATTTAAGCTCTTTTTATCTTAAATCTCAAAGCCCAACTCATCACAGAGCTTAAAAGCTCTTTGGATCGATCACGAAGCGATATCTAGCCTTTTTTGCTACTACATCACGCCAAGCCTGATTTATCTGCTCACCAGTGATTTTTACTATATTTGGGCGAACTCCAGCTTTAGCGCAAAACTCAGCCATCTCCGCAGTCTCTTTCATACCGCCAATTAAACTAGCATTTAAATTTACTTTTGTGCTAGCTAGATTTAAGGTTTGGGTTTTTTGGCTGAAATTTATAGGCATACCAACTAGAGTGAAATTACCAAAAGGCTTAACCATCGCAATATATGGCTCCATCTCAAATTCATAAGGAATAGTGCTAAGCGCAAAATCAAATTTAGCCCTAAACGGCGCTAAATCATCGCTACTTTTTACTAACACGGCTTTTGCGCCCCAGCTCTCTATATCTTTGATTTTACTATTAGTAGTTGTAAATGCCGTTACCTTCGCACCCTTAGCAATAGCGATTTTAATCCCAAGATGCCCTAGGCCGCCAATACCGATGATCGCTACATTATCACCTTTTTTCATATATTTCATTATAGGCGAGTAGGTGGTGATTCCAGCGCACATTAGCGGTGCTGCCTCATCCCAGCTAAGCTCATTTGGGATATGGATAGCAAAATGCGAATTTACAACAAAATAATCGCTATATCCGCCCTGACTTATGCCAGTAGGCTCTTTAGGATATGGATACCCGTAGGTAAAAATCGTATTTGGGCTGTATTGCTCCTCGCTCCCAGCCGTAGCGATATCAGTGTTATCTACCATACAGCCTACACCAGCCCGGTCACCGATTTTGAAGTTTTTGACATTTTTACCCACTTCACGCACGAGACCTACTATCTCATGACCGGGTACTTGTGGATAAATTTGCTTACCCCAATGCCCTAGCTCTGTGTGTATATCACTATGGCAGATACTAGTAGCCATCACTTCTATTAAGATATCATCATCGCCCACAGCTCTACGCTCAAATCTCCACGGTCTTAACTCACCACTCTCATCAAAAGCCGCCCAACCTTTACAAGCGATATTTGGTTTATTTGCTGCGCCAAAAATATTTGTACCAGCACCGATTGCTACGCCAGCAACGGCTGCTTTTGCTAGAAAATCTCTACGATCTTTATTTTTGATTTCATTCATTTTTTGCTCCTTTAAAAGATATGAAAAATTATAAAATATTACACCAAGTGTAAGTCAAGAGATTTTGAGAAATTTAGTAAAATTTTATTGAATTAAATAAGTTTTTGATAAATTTGTAGAATTCCTTGAAGTTTTGGAATTCCAAAAAATTCATATCATTTTAAAGATAGCCTTATCTCCACGCTGCTTGTGCCTAGTAGCTTTTTTAGTTCATCTTTGCTTATGCCATCTAATTTGCCAAGGCGAGTTAGCGACCATGAGTTTGTATCGTAGGCTAATACGAAAGTTTGACCGCTATAAAGAATTATATCGCAAGGCTGCATTGTGATTTGCTCATCATTTCGTGGCAACGGCGATGGTAGTTTGCCGCTTTTTTCAAAGCCACCATAATCACTAGCATTTATGATGATATCGCCTTTTTTTAGCTCTTTATATAGAGCCAAAGCCCGGCTATTTTCGGCCAAAACAGCCTTTAACTTTTGCTCTTTTATGGTAACAAAAATCTCCATTTTCTCTCCTAAAACCAAGCTAAAAAGACAAAAAAGCGATAAAATCACTCGCATTTTTTGCCCCCTTTGGCGTGTGGGTCGCTTTTGGCTTTTATGGCAGTTTCGTAGAATTCAATTTTTTTATCCACGCAAAGAAGTGCTGATTTTATCTCATCAAGCTCATTTAAAATTCTACTTTTTTCTTCTTTTATCATCGCTAGGCGAATTTCTAGCGTGCTATCGCCTTTAATAGCTAAATTTATATACTCTCTAAGCCGTTTAACGCTCATACCCATTTTACGAAAACGCACAACCCATTCTACCCACTCTATATCATTCTTGCTAAAATACCTAATACCGCTAGGGCTATGCTCAACCAAAGGAAAAAGCCCATTATCACACCAATAACGCAAAGTGCGTGGGCTTACGCCTGTTTTTTGTGAGACTTCTATGATTGTGTATGCCATTATTTGCTAGCCTCTATTACAGCGGTGGTGGCATTTAGTGAGCGTGGATAGCCTATAAGAGCGATATTTGCGTTGATTAGGGCGATTAATTTTTCTTTATTTAAACCTTGAAGAAAAATAGCTTTTGCGTGAGCTTTCATCTGTGCTGATGTATCTCCTTGAGCCGCTAAAAGAAAAAATGTTATAATCTCACGCTCGATAAGGCTTAAAATCTCAGTTCTAGCGTAATAATCCCCAAAGCAATTTTGGCTTAAATACCTGCCGATTTGTGTGTAGTCGCCACTCATACTCTGCGTAGTAGCACTGCCAAAAAGCTCTATTTGTAAATTTTGCCCATTTTTAAGTCTATTTTCATCGCTATCTAGGGCAAAATCTGTGATTTTAACCCCTTTACGCTTATAAATTTCACTTGTAACAAAGATAATTTCCCTAATCCTAGCCATACCAAGATACGCCGTGCTTTGGCGTAAAAGCTCCATTATCTCATCAGCCTTTAACTCGCTTTTTTCTACTCTTTCTTGCCATAGTCTAAGCGAACCAGATGCTATTATCACAGCTAGATTACTAAGCTCAATCTGCCTAGGACTTAGGCCAGCTTGTATGGTATCATTTTTACTACTTTTCTCAAAGTTTTTAAATATCGCTTTAAGCGTTGTATCTTCTATATCTGCACTCATCAAAACACCCCCAAACACCGCAAAAACAGCTAAAATCTTTTTCATTGAAGTTCTCTTAAAGCACTTTCATATTCTTCGTCGCTTACTTTTTCTAGCCAAGTAGTTTTATTTGGCATACCCATGACTGAGATGTGTGCCATTTGCGTGGTTTTACCACCTGCGTGAAAATGCTTAGCGTCGCTATCTATTTTGATAATTGCACCAGGCTGGGCTTTTATAGCTTTTTGCCCCTCTATTTTCACTACTCCTTCACCGCTTAAAATGATTAGAAGTTGGCCCTTTTCGTGTGTGTGCCAATGCGTTCGAGAACAAGGCTCGAATGTTACTAAACTAGCATTAGCACTTCTACCACCACTAGCATCATCAAAGGTATTTAGATAAGTAGTGCCGGTGAAGTATTTGCTATACGGATTTATCTCGCCACGCTCAAATGGCAAATCTTGCGAAAAAGCCGCTGCTGTAATGCCAAGAGTTAGAATTGTTTTTTTCATTTTGCTTCCTTTTTTTAAAAGTTTAGCAAAAATTATAAAACATTACACCAAGTGTAAGTCAAGAAAATTTAGAAAAATGTTGTAAAAATATGATTAATTTTGCTAAAGTGTTGGCTTAAGCTAGTGGTCATAAATACGCAAAAGCTCTTAGAGATTATATGATATTTTAGCAAAGCATCACAGCGATAAAATCTTAAAAATAATAATTTGAGTTTAAAATAGCTTTTGGCTTCTGTGATAAAATTAGTGTAATTTTTATATCAAACATTGCTTTTATAACTCATCTCTAAACACGCTTAAAGAGTGCCATATTAAGCTACAATTTATTTTTGCTGATTTTCATCTATATAATAAAATAATTTTAACTTTAAAATTTACTATTTTTATCCACACAATTTTGGTTAAATTTGGCCAAAACTAAATTTAACCATAGAGACTTTATCTAGTTTTTTGTAAAGCCTTAGTTAGCAAGTTTTCGCCTAATTCAACTGGCTCGGTAAGACCATATTTTGACACATAGTTTATTATATCTGTTACATCTTGTTCGTGTTCGTTTTTATCCATTATCTCACCATAAGCTATTTTACCATCGCTATTTCTATTATTTTGTATTGTTTTATTTAGCTCCTTTTCTATGCTATCACTTGCGTATTTGCTAGTAGAACTCATTGTTTTATGTTTAGCTTGAAAATCTCTACTATATTTCATATAGGTTTCTGTGCTGTCTAATGTGGCAACTTTTAAGCCTATATAATACATTCCGTGCGAAGTAAAACCAGAATTTGTATTTGCCAACTCATTTTGACTTAACTCATCATAAAGCGCATACTCAAGTTCTACTAAAAACTCAATCAAACCAATACTATCAAAAAGCGCTTCATTTGAGCCAAAAAGATTTAGCTCAAATGACTATTTAAATTTAAAAACCAAGGACGAATTAGAAGCACTTATAGCGAGGCAATGACTCTAATACAAACACAGTTTTGCCCTGGTGTCGGAGCAAACTCGCTACTTTCATCAATATCAACAATTTTAAAGCCATTTTGGATTAAATTTGCTTTAAATATATCTTGGTCTATAAATCGTCGGTAGTGACCATCGCTGATGAACTCACGCTTGCTAATGGCTTTGCCAATACCAAATTTACTATCATTTATACTTCTAGCCTCTACAACAAAAAGCCCGCTAGACTTAAGTAAATTTTTGACATTTTTTATCAGCCCTTGCTCAGCGATATCATCAATAGCATGTAGCGTAAAACGGCTATAGCATATATCAAATTTATCTTTTAGGTTAAGTGGCGCAGTAAAATCAGCACAAATCCAGCTAGTTTTTTGGTTTTGTTTTTGCAAACTCTCAATAGCAATATGCGAACCATCGATAGCTACAACATCAATACCTTTAGCGTTAAAGTATAAAGAATCCCTACCATTACCACAGCCAAATTCGATCAAGCTTGCTTTGTTTTTATTGCGCAAAAAATTATTAAATATAAATTTAGCAAATTTGCTAGGCTCTTTAATCTCATCGTGTTCTAAGCTATAAAACTCATCCCAATATGCACTATCTCTAAGCATTACTCACCGCCCCAAAAAGTATCACGCCCCAAGCTAGCACCGCCGTGCAAATAGATATAAATACAGCCGCACTCCCACAATCCTTAGCTACCTTAGCTAGTGGATGAAAATCAGGACTAACAAGATCTATACAAGCCTCAATAGCGCTATTTAAGCACTCCATCGCAAGGATAAAAAGCAAGCTCATTCCAAGTATAATCTGCTCTATGCTACTAAGTGGCAAAAACCAAATAGCTATAAATAAAGGAGTAATTATAAATAACTCAATTTTAAATGAGCGCTCATTTTTCCACATTGCAGCTAATCCGCTAAGTGCGTAAATAGTATTACTATAAAAGTGATACTTAGGTTTCATTTAACTCCTTCTAGCGATACCCTTTCTTTTTAGCCCCGGCTAAAATCACCTTAACTTGCGGATCATAAAAGGCTTTGGTGTTGCTATTTGTATTATAATTATCGCCTTCATTCCAAGTTAGCAGATCTATATCTACTTTTTTGCCATTTTTGTCTATTTTAAATTTAGCTTCTTTTATAAAATCATAAAGATAATAAGCAAAACTCAAGGCCGATATATTTCCGCTTTGAATGGATTTGATTAATCTGAGCTATAATTATATCTTTTTTATCGTTTAAATCTTCTTTAGAGTAGTATGGAACATAATAGCTAGTATAATATCCATTTTGTTTAAATGGCTTTAAGGATTGGTAATTTGAACTTTCTATAATCAAATTTGATTTATCGAATTTAATCTCATCGCAGATTTTATCTAACTCTTTTAGGGCTGATTTTTCATTTTCTTTGGTTAGATTTTTAAAATCTAACCAAATATGTGGGCTATACCCCCCCCCATTTTGATTGTTAGCGATTTGAAGCATATCTTTTAAATTTAAACCAATGCTATATTTCTTGCCATCATGCCCAACATCAAAATAACCATCTATAAAATGCACATCAATCTCAAAATTTTGATAAATATTTTTAAAATCTACCATTTTCTTAGGCTCATCTGTGCGGTGCAAGTAAATTTTACTTGGTGAAGCAAATGGATAATCAATTTTTAACTCTTTATCATAATTTTTTCCAGAAAAAATTCTAATCCTATTAGCATCAAATTCATCGCTAAACAGACTCCTACTAAGATCCAAGTCATCGCTAAAAATACCCAAAATATCCATAAATCCATGTATAAAATCATCACTCATAAATGGCTTATTTTGGGCTTTTTGGATCTTTTGTATTAGTTGTGGATTGCTAGATTTAAATTTATCGCTTAGATATATCATAAATGGAATTTCAACCATATATCTAGATGCCATAGTGGAGGTATGCCCTTTAAACTCTCTAAAATCATATACTTCATCAGCATGATCGCTAATATAAAAGATAATCGCATTTTCATCTTTATAGAGTTTAAAAATTTCACTTACTACATAGTCATTATAGGCTATAGCATTGATATAGTTTAGCTTCTCTTTTAGCCCTTTATTGCTGATTTTATCACTATTTGGATAGATATCTAAATTGGCATTTTTAAGCTCATCCATAACAAAATATCTTACATTTTTGTTATTTTTATCAAATCTATTAGCGTAAGCCATATGTGTCCCCATAAGGTGAAATATATGAAATTCCCTATCAGCTTTGACTCTGTATTTGCTATACACTTCTAATAACTTTTCATCAAAATCATTTTTTAACTCAAGACTAGTGCCAACCCTAGTAAATTCTCTAATATCAGCCCTACTAGATATAACCTCAGGTATATTACCAAATACAGATACGGATTCTTGATTGCTAAACCATTGTGTTTTATATCCGGAGATTTTCATTAAATCTATGATATTCATATGCTCATACCATTTGGAGCTTTGGCTATTTTCATAGTTGCTAAATGTTAAAAGCTTAGCCAAGGCCGGATTAGTATGCGACTCAGGTGCAATGGTATCACTAAACTCAAAGAGATTGCCACTAGCTTTTAAAGCGTTTAAATTTGGCGTGGTATCAAGTTTAAATCCATATAAGCTTTGGTAGTTTCTTTGAGTTGATTCACCAATGATTAATACCACTTTTGGAATTTGGCTTTTTATAGTTAGGTTATAATCTTTTTTCATTTGTGTATCTAAGATTTTAGCTAGCTTTTTAAATTCATTTAGATAGCTATTTTGCTCTGTGATTGTATCTTTGATAGTTACAAACCATCCACCAAGGATAAATTTATTAGGCTCTAGGTATCTTGTCCCTTTGGAGAAAATGGCAATTGATATGATGAGAAAAAGAGCGAAATATATTTTAGGATTTAATGGTTTTGGGCTAAATTTTATAGGAAAATAGAAAAACAAAATAGAAACCCCAATAAACCCAAACACCGCCAAAGCTACATTAAAACTAAAATAGCTTTGCATAAACTCAATCGCCTCATTAGGCTCAGTAGAGAGAAAAGTATCAAAGAATATAGGATTTAAAATGTTTGAAAAATTCATAACCAAAAATATCTCAACAACACCGATAATAGCGTAGATAAAGACAAAGCTAAGTTCTAAAATATTTTTGAGTTTAACAGGCAAGAAGCTAAAAAGATAAAATAAGCAAAAAACTAATCCAAAAGTCTGATAAAATATCTTAATAAAGTGCTTTATACCCCCCCCCTATACTTGGTTCTAGCAGAGCCAAAAGCATAGCATTGATAATGGCAATATACCAAATTCTACGATTTAATATCACCTTAAACATCCTTAATGTGTGAAATTTTGAGCCAGAATTATATCTAAAATAAATTTAATATTACAACTAAATAATCATAAATTTAAGCTATAAATAAAATATATTTTATATTAAATTTGATAAAATAATCTATCTAAAATCCCATAATTAGGCGGTCAAATGTCCTCTAAGCAACTATCTTTAAAAGCCCTTAGCGTGCCTATATTTTTTGAATTATTTTTGCGGTATTTATCGCTTATTATCAACACCTTAATGGTCGCAGCGCACTCAAATTTCTTAGTTGGTGCTATGGGTGCGGGTAATCAAATTTTAGATATTTTTATCACGATTTTTACCTTTTTAAGTATTGGTTGTTCAGTAGTTATAACTCAAGCTATCGGCGCTAGAGATAAAATTTTAGCCCGCAAAGCCATCCACCAAAGCCTATTTTTAAACTCTATTTTAGGCTTAATTTGTGCTGCTGGGATAGTGTGGCATGGTGAGTTGATTTTGGAGCTAATGAATGTCCCAAAAGAGCTAATGGCTCAAAGCTCAATCTATCTATATATGCTTGGAATTTGCCTATTTTTTGATGCGGTTGGGATAGTTTTAGCATCGATAATTAGGGTTTATAATAGAGCTTATAGCGTTATGTTTGTTACTATTTTGATGGATGGAGTTACACTTATTGGCAATTATTATGTATTAAATTTCACACAAAGTGAGCTTTTTGGTGTGGGATTATCCACTATAATCGGCCGTGTGGTGGCTATAATTATTTTGATATTTATACTCATTTATATACTGAAATTTATACCTAAATTTAGCGAATTTATCAAGCTTGAAAGAGCCGTTATAAACAAAATTATCAAAATCGGCGGCTGGTCAGCTGGGGAGAATCTACTTTGGATAGTCCAATACACAATCGCATTTGGTTTTGTCGCTAGTTTGGGCAAAGAGAATTTAAGCGTCCAAACTATCTATTTTCAAATTTCGCTATTTATAATGTTGATAGGTCAAGCAATCAGCGTGGCAAATGAGATTATAATTGGCAAATTAGTCGGCGCCAAAAAGCTACAAATAGCATATAAACACACTTGGCGAGCCTTGTATATTAGCGTTTTGGCGTCATTTTTGGTAGCATTTACTAGCTTTTTAGCCCAAGATGAGACAATGAACGCACTAAATTTAAATCCAAGCTTAAAAGAGCTGATGATACCGCTATTTACGCTATCAATCTTCCTTGAAGTAGTAAGGACATTTAATATCATAATGGTAAATTCACTTCGTGCTAGTGGCGATGCGAGATTTTGCTTTTTTAGTGGAGTGGTGTTTATGTTTGGGGTTTCGTTGCCTGTTGGATATATTTTATGTTTTAATTTTGGGCTTGGTATTTTGGGAGTTTGGATTGGATTTTGTGCTGATGAGGCGCTTCGTGGATTTGTAAATTCTTGGCGTTGGAAGAGCAAAAAGTGGCAAACCAAAGCCGTTGTATAAAATAAGATAAAAAATATATTAATTAAAATTAAACTAAATTTAGACGAAAAAAATGCGAATATTGAGCTTTTAAACCATCGTAAAATCGGAATTTAAGTTTATTTTTATTGACAAACAAATTAAATTTCATTACAATTTCATTTACATTTTTATCTTTTTGGGGAAGGAGGATAAAGTGCAAAGTAGTAGTAAAAACTCTACATTTATGTGGTTTTTAGTTGTTGTAGCTATCATTATCATAGCTGCTGGATATACTTTTTACAATGCTAAGGGTATGTCGTATTTTAGCGATGATAGTGCTGCTTGTAATAACTGCCATGTCATGAATGATGTATATGCTAGTTGGCGTAAAAGCCCACACTCAAGAGAGATAAACGGCAAGCCAATAGCAAGCTGTAATGACTGCCATTTGCCTAATGAATTTGTAGATAAATGGATAGCCAAAGCCCAAAGTGGCATATCTCACGCTTATGCATTTACCTTTAAGCTAGATGATTTACCGCAAAATTTCACTGCAACTAAAATGAGTAAAAATATGGTTCAAGCAAACTGCGTTCGCTGCCACTCTCAAATGGTATCAGTAGTGGTAAATCCAACAACAAAGATAAATCATGCTAATGAGCAGCTAAGCTGTGTTAAATGCCACGCTAGTGTAGGCCACACTCGTGGATTTTAGGCTGATTTATGAACTTTGGCAACAAAGTAAATTTAATTTCACAGAAAGGATATAGAGTATGAAAAAGGCTCTTTTGGCGATATTAGCCATTATTGTTTTGATCGGCTTTGTTTTATTTAACAAAGACATCTCAAGCAAAAAAGCTCAGCCTGATATGGCTGGTGCAATCTCTAAAGATGTGGTGACTATGAGTGATGATGATCCACGCTTTAATGTCTGGGGCAAAAATTTCCCTGAACATATGGATATGTATCAAACAGTCGAAACCGAAGCACCGTTTGAGACTGAATTTGGCGGTAATCACTCTTATTCTAAATTGATTAGATATCCGCAACTTACAATTTTATGGGCGGGATATCCATTTTCGATAGACGCAAATGAAGAGCGTGGTCACTTCTGGATTCAAGTAGATCAAATGGATACAGCAAGAAACAATAAAGATTTCTTAAATTCACATGGTTTTGCTGCTTTTAATGGTCAGCCAGCTGCTTGTATGAATTGCCATAGTGGTTGGACAAAATGGCTAGAAAATAACGCTGCTTTAGGTGATACTCCTCGTGAAAAATGGGTTTCATTTAATAGTGCTAAATACTGGACAATGGTCAAAAATATACCAGCTCTAGAAGGCATCACAGAAAATAGCCCAGAACACAGCGGCCCTCATGGCGGTAAAAGAATGGGTGTTGCCTGTGCTGATTGCCATGTACCAAATACAATGGAACTTCGTGTAACTCGTACAGCTCTAATTAACGCTTTAACAAAATGGAGAGGCTATGAGCCAGATCCTGTAACAGGTGTGAAAGCTACTAGAAGTGAGATGAGAAGCTTAGTTTGTGCGCAATGCCATGTTGAGTACTATTTCCGCCCAACAGGTGAAAAAGTCAAAACTATCGGTGAATCAATCGCTAGTGATACAGATAAAAAATGGTGGAACGGCACTCAAAAAACTTATGATGAGTTTGATAGCTGGAGAGATGGCAACAAAGCTACTGAAATTGAAGTTGCTGGTATCGAGCTAGTATTCCCATGGAAACAATGGGGCAAAAATAAACCATTTAGAATTGAGATGTTTGATGAGTATTATGACGAGAATGTAACTCGCTCTATATTCCCACAAGATTGGGCTCACAAAATTACTAAAGCACCAATGCTAAAAATCCAACACCCAGAAACAGAGCTATACTCAAGCTCAGTTCACGCAGCAAATGGTGTTAGTTGTGCTGATTGTCACATGCCATATGTAAGAAAAGGCTCAAGCAAAGTGACAAATCACAATGTTACTTCTCCGCTTAAAGATATTAACGCTGCTTGTAAAAGCTGCCACACTCAAAGCGAAGAGTATTTAAAAGCGCAAATTCAAGATATCCAAAGATCGATCGCATTTGACCTAAGATCAGTAGAATACGCTACAGTAAGCCTAATCAACGATATCAAAAATATGCGTGATAGATTAGCTGCGCTTCCTGAGTTCCAAACAGATGGAAAAGCAGATGACAAAAAAATCTCTGCAGTATTAAAAGAGGTTTTAGAACTACACAGAAAAGGCCAAATGAGAGGCGACTTCGTAGGTGCTGAAAACTCAACTGGTTTCCACAGCCCAAGAGAAGCTAGTAGAATGCTACTTCAAGCGCTAGAAATGGCTAGAATGGGTCAAACTAAACTAGCTGAAATAGCGCTACAATACGGATTTAGCGATTTTAAAACTAGCAATTTAGGTTTTGAAGATATCCAAAAGTTAAATCCAGGTGAAATTCGCTACAAAGTAGATCTAAACGACGCTCGCCAAAGCACAGCTAAAGGTCATAAAGCTGGTGATAGATATTATGAACATGATAATATCAATGATGACCCAAATGCGAAGCTTTTAGAGCTAGACAAAAACAACAAACCTTATAATCATAAGGTACTTGACTAATCTATAAGCTAGATAAGGCGGGGCTTAGGCTCCGCCTCTTATATTTATAAATCAAATTTCATTCTATTAAATCTAATAATCATAATACAACTATTATCACTTTTTATATTAATAAAAAAGAATTTATAATTTTATTCATAATTTTGATAATTAATATTATTATAAGTCTTCCTTAGCTACTATTTTACAATCAAATCAACAAAAGGAAAAATAGATGAAAAAATTACTTTTAACTGCGGCTTTTGCTTGTATGGCTTTAGCTAATGAGATAAATTTATATAGTGGCAAAGGGCTAGATCCAAAACTTGCTAATATGTTTGAATCCCAAACGGGAATTAAAATAAATATCATAAAAGATAAAGAGCAAATGGCTAAAATGAACACACCAGACTCTAAGGCTGATCTATTTATGGGTATGGATGTAAGTACATTTGCCAAATTGCAAAATGATGACAAGCTTGCTCCAGCTAAATCTAAAATTATTGATAGTATCGTTCCAGCAAATTTAAAAGATGAAAATAATGAATGGATAGGGCTATCTAAAAGAGCTAGAGTAATCGTCTATGACAAAAAGGCAATTGATCCAAAACTAATCCAAAATTACGAAGATTTAGCAAAACCAGAGCTAAAAGGCAAGCTATTAATGCGAACATCAAATGTCTCATTTAATAGATCTTTACTAGCTTCTATCATTGCAAATGATGGCGAAGATAAAGCCAAAGAGTGGGCCAAAGGCACTCTAAATAACCTAGCTAGAGATCCAAAAGGCGGCGATAGAGAACAGGCTCGTGGCGTATATGAAGGAATTGGAGCAGTAGGCGTGATGAATAGCTACTATATTATCACGCTACTAAATTCTAAAAAGCAAAGCGATCAAGAAACGGCCAAGAGTCTAGGCGTAATATTCCCTAATCAAGATGGCCGTGGAACACATATTAATATCACTGGAATCGCTCTTTTAAAATCTAGCCAAAACAAAGACGCAGCAATTAAATTTATCGAATTTATGCTAAGTAAAGAGGCTCAAGAAATTTTAGTATCCACAAGCCACGAATACCCAGTAAATAAAGATGCCAAACCAAGTAAAGAGATTGCAGCATTAGGCAAATTCAAAGAAGATAGCATATCGCTTAATAAAGTTGCTAATGAGCTAGAAAACGCACAAAAAATCTATAAAGAACTAGGCTGGAAGTAATCTAGCACCATTAAAAGCATTATACTAGTAAGCTGTGGTGATTTTATATTTTTATGGTGCAACTAGCCACGGCTAAAGCCTTGCTTTGTGGAATTTGTTTTAAATTTGCTTTTTTATTATATTTAGTAATGCCACAAGGCAAACCCATTATATCCTATTTTTTAAGATCTTTTTTATGATTTAAATTTGGCATATCATTAAATAGGCGTAACAATCTTACGCCATTACATAAAATGCCTCAAAAATTAAAATTTGGAATGCTATTTGCTTAATAAGCCAAAATTAAAATAAATTCTAACACAAAGGATAAATTATGATGGGAGCATTATGGTCTGGAGTTACTGGTCTTCAGGCACACCAAGTAGCGATGGATGTCGAAGGTAACAACATCGCCAATGTAAATACCGTAGGCTTTAAATACTCTCGTGCGAGTTTTGCTGATCTATTTAGCCAAACTCAAAAGGTAGCCACCGCCCCACAAGGCGACCTAGGTGGTAAAAACTCTATGCAAATTGGCCTAGGCTCCACGGTTAATACAGTTACTAAAATCTTTAAACAAGGTACAATCCAAACTACTGATAAACAAAGCGATATGGCTATCCAAGGCGATGGGTTTTTTGTCGTATCAGCTGATGGTGGCAAGACCTATATGTATACTAGAAATGGCGACTTCAGCCTAGACTCTCAAGGTAATTTCGTAGATCGTAACGGCTATGTAGTCCAAGGCTGGATGAGAAACGAAGATACCGGCACCATCGATCCTACTAGCCCATTAAGCAATATCATAATAGAACCTGGTATGGCTATGGAGGCTAATCCTACTAGCGAGCTAGCTATAATAGCCAATCTAAACTCAGGCTCAAACATCGGAGCTAAAAACTCACCTATCTATACTCTAGACCATTATAATGATTTTTTAGATGCTAATGGTAATGGCCTATGGGAAGATGGCGAAACTAAGAATCCAAATGACCTAAGCAACAACACCTACTACATAAACTCAAATAAAGAAGTAGCGGTAAAAGAAGCCGGCGTAGACCTAGGTGTAGTATTTAATGGCTCAGGTGAAGGGCTAAACCTAAGAGAGGGCCAAGGTATATGGGTTAGCTACGCTGATGCAAAGGCTACATTTGGCGAGCTTCCAAATAATGCTGGGCAAGGCACTAACAAATATAAGCTACATATCTCAATCAACGGTATAGAGATACCAGCTACTGAGCTAACTAAGATGGATGAAGTAGTCAAAAAGATAAATGACTATACGCCTCAAACTGGAGTTATAGCTACGCTAAATGGTGATAAAGGAATTCAGCTAACAAATACAAATAACCAAGGCACCACCGATGCTACTAAAAATATCAAGATTAAAAAACTAGAAGGCGATACCACATCTATCCAGACAACTAGCGTAATCACAGCCTATAAGTATACCTACTCTACAGGCGCTGGAAAGACTGCTGATCATAATTACAATGACGGAGCTGCTAGAGTGGTAAAGACTACAGAGGATCTAAGGCGTGCTATGCAAACAGATGCTAGAGAGTATGTCAATTATAGTGGCTCTAATGTCTCAAATGCCGTAAATGGTGCGACATACTTTGTAAATGCTGTTATAGCTAGGATTGATGGCGGACAAGGTGGTTTTAATCCTGCTGGGGGTCAAGATACAATAGAGCAAGCTATTGAAGATCTTAATAATAATATAGATTATAAAACTTTATTTGCTAACCTTAAAGGTAAAGGCGTAGTAACTGAGCCAATTTCAGAATCGGCAGTAAGAAGTATTAAAAAGATAATAACCGATATAGAAGCTATCGGTGCGGATGCTGGAAATCAATACAATAGTGTAAATGATCTAAAAGAAGCATTAAGGGGACTAATCACAGATGATAAGCTAGCACAAATGGCTCAAGATGAGTGGGATTCTCCACTAGATGCTGATGGTGCTGATATCTTTGATAAAAATGTTGCAGATGGTTTGCCTGCCCCAGCAGCAGACGGCTCTCATGCTAATGGCACATATAGAGATATAAATCTAAATGATGGTGTGCAAGTAACTGTAAATGAAAAAGGGCAATTTGTCTTTAGAAATCCAGCTGGTGATGCAAGCTACGGCCAAAACGATGGACACACAATCCAAAATGCTCAAAATCAACCAGGAGGTACAAAGATAAAAGATAGCGCAGATGCCTACACTGATACCAATGGTCAAAAGCTAGTCCCATCAAATCAAGACACATACACCAACGACTACGCTATGCAAATAGCAGTAAGCGGCTATAGTAATGCAGCTCAAAATGTAAATGAAAACTCAGCTCTAGCTGATGTATTTAAGGCTCTTGGTGGGAGTCTGGCCACAGGTACAGGTGAAAAGGTATCAAGCAACCTAACAATGTCTAGCCACGCAGCTACCACTGAGATATATGATAGCCTAGGGTCGAAGCATGAGATTAAATTTGAGTGGAGAAAGGTAAGCTACAGTCCAGAAAATGGAACCGAGTGGTCAGTCCTAATCCAAGTCCCAGAACCAGGTGTACTAAATACTGATGGTAGCGGATTTTCTAATGTAGTATCTGGTTCAGCTAGATTTAATAATGATGGAACCTTGCTAGGATTTACACCTACTACTTTATCATTTACGGCAAATAACGGCTCAGCACCAGGACAAGGTATAGAGCTAAACTTTGGTAAAATCGGTGACTCTAATGGCCTAAGAAGTAACGACAACCCAAGCGCTACTGATAATATAATCCAAGATGGCTATACTGCTGGTAACCTAGTAGGTACTAGAATTGATGAGGCTGGTACTATCATAGGTAGCTTTAGCAATGGTAGAAGCTTTGGACTAGCACAAGTAAGCCTAGCAGTCTTTAGTAATAACGAAGGCTTAGAGAGTAGATCTGGAAATATCTTTAGTCAGACTGCCAATAGTGGCGATCCTATCTTTGGCGCAGCTGGAACTAGCAGGCGTGGGACTATTACAGCAAGTGCTTTAGAGATGAGTAATGTGGATTTAAGTAGGGCGCTAACTCAGCTAATCGTAGTCCAAAGAGGCTACCAAGCCAACTCGAAAACAATAACCACAAGCGACCAGATGCTTACTAGCTTATTACAAATCAAACAGTAGGCTAGGTAACATTGCGGGGTTTCCCCGCTTTTATCGATATAGAGCTTTTGCTAAATATTTAGCAATATTTTGAGTTTAAACCCTTACTACGCTAAAATTAACCTAATTCATTGGAAATCATTATACCGCAATTGAAATCAAAAATAATCAAAAAACTAATAAAGTATGATAAAAAGGGAATTAAAGCAAGTTATAAAAGATTGATTGAAGCTTAAAAAAGCTTAATTGGTGGAGTTAAGCACAGCCAAAGCAAAAAGCGACTTAAAAAGAAGATTTAACATATTTATCCTTAGAAGTGAAATTTGGGTGTTATTTTACAATTTTAAATACAATATTTGGTTAAATTTGGCTTTCTTGCGGCGAGATTGATTAAAATTCGCCGCAAAAAATGGCGGCGGATTAAGCTATATCGCTTATTGGTTCATCATTTATGTAGGATTTTAAGATATCTTTTAGCTTTGTCTCTAGCTCTTGGGGTTCGATGATTTTGATATATGGGATCCAAGCTTTTATAATGTTTAATAGCTCATTATCAAAAGCAAACTCTACATCTAGCAAAATTCCATTTTCATCATCTTTGATTAATTTATAGCTTTTAAATACTTGCTTACGCCCAAAATACTCCCTAGCCTTGGGCGAAACTAGGATTCTAGCGTTTTTTAGACTAGTGTTAAACCATTTGAGATTGTTTGATTCTATGCGTTTTAAAAATGTATTTGATGGGGTGAAGTGCTGGTCTAGTGGCTTGTAGCTTTTGATTTTAGATAGGGTGAAGTGCTTTAATTTGGCCTTTTCATCACCTAGGAGATACCAGACACCAGCTGTATTTATGAGCTTATAGGGTTTGATGGTGCGCTGTGAGCCATTGTAATAAAAGCTGATCACGCAGTGTTCTAAAATAGCATTGCTTAGGAACTCAAATAGATCTTTTAACTCTTTGGAGTCTTGCTTTGGTTCGCTTGATACGATAAGGCTTTTAGAGATTGTGGCGCTTAGTATATCAGCTATCATTGGGGTGTCGAGCTTGGGGTATAGATCGGCTACACCGCTTCTTTTAGCGAAGGTTTTGATATCCCCAAAGCTTAGCAATCCATCTTCGTATTCTGTGCGTGAGATATAGTATTTTCCATCTTTACCTTTTTGTATATCTACGGCGCAATACTCTTTTAGACGCGCGATGTCTCTTTGTAAGGTTCGCAAACTAAGATTAAACTCACTACAAAGCTCGCTAGGATTTAGCCCTTGACCCAGATATAGCATTTTGAGCATTATCATGAGTCTGCGGATCATATTTTCGCCATTTGAGCCATTGGAATTCATCGGCCGCCTTTGAGTTTGCCTATGAGTTTGTCTATGAAATTTCCGCTAGAAGGGATCATTATTGTATCGCATTTTGGGCAGGAATAAAAATTTATCACACAGCCAGCGGTGATTACTTTTTTCTTGCCACATTTTGGGCATTTTAGGGTTTGGATATGTGGGACAAAGCCGTTCATTTTCTCTCCTTTTTTAAATTTGTTTTGAGTGATCTATTTTGGACTTTTTGTATAGGGCATTTAGCTTGGATTTTAGCTCCAAACAAGTTATCAAAATACTCTCTTGACCTATGCCTAAAATCGCATTTCTGATCTTTTGGGTCTCTTTTATGGTGGCGTTTTTGCCGTGGATATTTTCGTTTCTAATATCTTTTAAAATATGCATAAAATTAAGTATTTTATAATAAAAGCCATTTTTTATATCATTTGGGACTAGGTTTTCAAAGGTGGTAGATATCTCGCTTTGCTTCATCAAATAGCCATATGAGCCTAAATTTGGTTTATGTGTGAAAATATCTTTTAGCTGATATTTTATACCTTGGACATCATATCTGATGGTTAAAAGTCCAGAATTATTATAACACAAATAGGCAAAAAGAGCTTTAAAAAGAGAGTAAAATTCTCTCTCAACGCTCTTAGAATACTTCACCAAAATAGAGCTAAAATCATTTGACATATTTTCTTGGTTTTGTATGTATTCGATCTCGGCCAAAACTACCGCATCTATGGTATCGCTCATCAGTTTATCGATATTTGCGCCAAAGCAGTATCTAGATAGGGTTTTTTTGGTTTTTAGATATTTTTTGGTTTTATAGATATCTGTGTGGTGTAGGGTTTCATCTTCGAAATAGTTTTGGTCTTGGTCGATGATGAGCGGATATACATAGTTATTGCCATATAGGGCGTAGGTGTGATTATCACGCAAAGGCAAGGTGATACGGGATAAAAAATAATCCCTCACACTCTCAAATTCATTTCTATAAATTTCACGCATATCTGTGATAACAAACCAGCTCTCTACTAGCAAATTTTGCTCTTGATAATACTTAGGCGCTATGGCGGTATGGTCATCGCTACTGATCTTTACCACCTTAGCGACATATAAATTTGAATAATCCGTGATAAAAAGCTGAGTGAAGCTATCAGGATTTGTATCACTATATATCTTTTCTAATTCGCCCTTAAAGGGGTGTGGCATATTGTTGTTTTTGACTCGCACCTTGCCAAATGCCACCTTGCCGCACTCTTTTAGAATATCTAAATGCGCCTTTATCAAATCGCTATTATATCTTGGGTTGTATAGGATTAGGAGATTATGCATAATTTATCCTTTTATCTCTTGAGCTTTTGCTTTCATAAGCTTATTTTACTTCAAAGTTGAAAAAACCAGTTTTTTGGACAGCAGAGTTTGCCTCTTGGATAGCCTTTGTTTTTCCTTTTGGCTTTTTAGGCAAATCATCCTCATCGTCTAAATCAATGGTTTTTCTAAGGTCGCTTAATTGCTCTATATCTTTTGTGGTGATTTTGTTAGCATCAGCATCCCAGTCATACACAGCACCAAAAATAGCATCAATAGAACTTTTAAGCTCTTTAAAAGCCTTTGTTAGCTCTTTGAGAAGTTTTTTACACTCATCGCTATAAGTGCTACTAAATATGCTTTTTAGATTTTTAGCGTATTGATCTACTTTAAAAGTATGTTCTTCGTTTTCTTCATCATCGATATATGCCATCTCTATGGTGATAGAGTGTAAAACCGAGAAAATCTTGTCATTATCGTCTTGCTTTTTTACCAAAGCTTTTTCGTAGCTTTGATATACTCTTATTAGATTTGTCATTACATTTTCTTGGCTTTTTGAGTGCTTATTACTTATTTGAGAGAGTATAAAGTCAAATAAAGAAAGCTTATGATATCCATACTCTTCTATATCCGTTGAGCTATATAGGCTAATTCCCTCATACTCTATACCCTCCATATCTAGGGTATCTTTTAGATTTTCTAGCACTTCATCTAAATCGCTTTTAGGTCTTTTATCAGCTTTTGTTATTATGAAATATAGCTTTTTGTTCTCTAATCCTATTGAATTTAAAAACTTTATATCGCTTTCAGTGATATTGCCCCCACTTGCATCACAAGATATGAGCCAAAGCAAGCTCGAAGAGTTAGCTAGAAATTCTTTAGCTGTATTGAAATCTTGGGCTCTGTTGCCATCGTTATTTGGATTGTATCCTGGGGTATCTATAAAGCAGATATTTTGGTATTTAGGGTCATTAAACTCACTGCTAACTACCAAAAAAGGTAAAATATCTTTTAGATTAAAGCTAAAATCTAGTCTATTATCTGCATTGTGTGTAAGACGAGAGAGAATATCAGGGGCAATTTTGCCTAGATTTGCCACTCCATTGTTTTTAGAAATTCCGATAATCTGGTCTTTATCGCTTGACATTACATAGCTTGGTATTGCTGTTGTAGGGTCTATAGAGATAGGTAGTTGGATATCTTTTGATTTTAAAAAGCTATTTACAAAGGCTGATTTACCTGCGCTAAATCCACCGCCAACTGCTATAACATGCTTTGAGAAAAGCTCAGCATAAGCTGCTATAATAGCCATTTCACTCTCAATAGCTTTTAAATTTAATACCAAATCTCTTTCGTTTTCTACGGCTATTTTTTTGGTAATATCATAAAAGTTATTTAGATATTTATTGAAACTGCTTAGAGTTTGATTGTTTGGCTTGGCTGATAAAATTTCGTTTATTATTTGTAGTTCTTGCATTGTCTCTCCTATTGATTATTTTTTATACCATTTTGGTAGTCGGTATAATCCATTAGCCCTAAAAAACATCCAATGCATATCAGCTACACTGCTTACATTCCAGTTATCAAGCGGTTGGTTGAACCTAAAGGCACCTTGAAACATACCGCTCATATTTGTTACTTTAGACACATCCCAATCATTTAGCGGTTGGTTGAAGCTAGTGGCATCGTAGAACATATAGCTCATATCAGTTACATTAGATACATCCCAGCTAGATATATCTGAGTTAAAATTTACAGCACCAGCAAACATACCACTCATATTTGTTACATGAGATACATCCCAGTCTTCTATACCACTAAAATCGCTTCTTTTATTACCATTAAATAAACTAGAAAAATCACTCACTTCGCTTATATCTATCTCGCTTAGCTTTACACTCTCACGGGAGACTAGCTTTCTAAGCTCTTCTTTAGTTTCTGGGTGGTATTTATACTCGGTTGGGTTTGAAGTTTTTTGGGATATTGCTCGGTTTCGCATTTTAGTG